>JAHCKU010000553.1 GCA_026125625.1 Burkholderiales bacterium
GGAGCAGGCGCGCGCGGCGTTCGAGAAGCTCCCCTGGGTGCGCGTTGCACACGTGCGCAGGGTATGGCCCGATCGCCTGCAGGTCACGCTGGAGGAGCACGTGCCGCTGGCGCGCTGGCACGGCCACGGGCTGGTGAATATCCACGGCGAGGTATTCGACGCTGCCACCGAACTCGTCCTGCCGGTCCTCGCCGGACCGGAAGGCAGCGCTGCGGAGATGACGCGCAACTTCGTGCGCTTCCGGGACCTGCTCGCCACGGTGGACCGCGCTCCGGTGGAGATCCGGCTCTCGGTACGCGGTGCGTGGCAGATCACCCTGGATGACGGCCAGATCCTGGAGCTGGGCCGCCAGGATCTGCTCCCGCGCCTGACCCGCTTCATCGCCGCCTATCGCACCGTGATCACGCATGTGCCACCGGGTGGGCGCATCGATCTGCGCTATGCCAATGGCTTCGCAGTGCGCCAGCCGGGGCTGCGTTGGCGCGAACGGCCCGTGTGAATGGACGATCAATGAACAAGCCAAAGGACAGCAAGAACCTCATCGTCGCTCTCGACATCGGGACTTCCAAGATCGTCGCGATGGTGGCCGAGCTCAAGCCAGAGGGCGGCTTCGAAGTGATCGGCTATGGCAGCGCGCAGTCGCGCGGCCTGAAGAAGGGCGTGGTGGTCAACATCGACTCCACCGTCAACGCCATCCAGCGCGCGCTGGAAGAAGCCGAGCTGATGGCCGACTGCAAGATCCGTGAGGTCTATACCGGCATCGCCGGAAGCCATATCCGCAGCTTCAACTCGCATGGCATGGTCGCGATCAAGGATCGGGAGGTGAGCCAGCTGGACGTGGATCGGGTAATCGAGACCGCCAAGGCGGTGAATATTCCGACCGACCAGCAGATCCTGCACATCCTGAATCAGGAATTCATCATCGACGGCCAGGAGGACGTGCGCCAGCCGCTGGGCATGAGCGGCGTACGCCTGGAGGTCAAGGTGCATATCGTCACCGGTGCGGTATCGGCGGCGCAGAACATCATGAAGTGCGTGCGCCGCTGCGGACTGGAGGTGAAGGACCTCATCCTGCAGCCGCTCGCCTCCGCCACTGCGGTGCTGTCGGAGGACGAACGGGATCTCGGCGTGTGCCTGGCAGACGTCGGCGGCGGCACCACCGACATTGCGCTGTTCACCGACGGCGCCATCCGCCACACCGCAGTCATTCCCATCGCCGGCGACCAGATGACCAACGACGTCGCCATGGCCTTGCGCACACCGACCAAGGACGCCGAGGAGATCAAGCAGAAGTACGGCTGTGCACTGCGCGAGCTGGCCGACCCGTCGGAGATGGTGCAGGTGCCGGGCGTGGGCGAGCGCGGCTCGCGCCAACTGTCGCGGCAGACGCTGGCGGAGGTCATCGAACCGCGCGTGGAGGAGCTGTATTCGCTGGTTCAGGCGGAATTGCGCCGATCGGGTTTCGAGGAGCTGCTGTCCTCGGGAATCGTGCTGACGGGGGGCAGCAGCATGATGCAGGGGATGGTGGAGCTGGGGGAAGAAATCTTTCACATGCCGGTGCGGGTGGGAACGCCGACCTACACCGGCAGCCTGGCCGAGGTGGTGCGCAACCCGCGCTACTCCACGGCCGTCGGCCTGCTCATGGCCGCCGTCTCGCAACACGAGCAGCAGCAGATGGCGCGCTTGCAGGGATCATCCATCAAGCATGTATTCGAACGCATGAAGAGCTGGTTTCAGGGCAATTTCTGACAGGTGTTATCGGTGCACGGTTTGGCAAGGTCGGTTCGGGTATTCAACAACGCAGGAGGTTCACCATGTTCGAGGTAGTCGATATGCAACCCC
>JAHCKU010000554.1 GCA_026125625.1 Burkholderiales bacterium
ATCGCCGGCAAGCCGGTGGTGGCCGATCTGGCGCGCATGCCGCATCTGCTGGTGGCGGGGACCACCGGCTCCGGCAAGTCGGTGGCGATCAACGCCATGATCCTGAGCCTGCTGTACAAGGCCACGCCGAACGAGGTGCGCCTGATCATGGTGGACCCGAAGATGCTCGAGCTGTCGGTCTACGAAGGCGTGCCGCACCTGCTCGCGCCGGTGGTCACGGACATGAAGCAGGCGGCGCACGCACTCACCTGGTGCGTGGCCGAGATGGAGCGGCGCTACAAACTGATGTCGGCGCTGGGCGTGCGCAATCTCTCCGGCTTCAACCAGAAGGTGCAGGAGGCGCACAAGGCGGATGCGCCGCTGAAGGATCCGCTCGCACTGAATCAGGAAGAGCCACCGCTGCTGCAGGAGCTGCCGCTGCTGGTAGTGGTGATCGACGAGCTGGCCGATCTGATGATGGTGGTCGGCAAGAAAGTCGAGGAGTTGATCGCCCGTCTGGCGCAGAAGGCGCGCGCCGCAGGCATCCACCTGATCCTGGCCACCCAGCGCCCGTCGGTGGACGTGATCACCGGGTTGATCAAGGCCAACATTCCCACGCGCGTCGCCTTCCAGGTATCGAGCAAGGTCGACTCGCGCACCATCCTTGACCAGATGGGGGCGGAGTCGCTGCTGGGCCAGGGCGACATGCTGTATCTGCCGCCGGGGACCGGCTATCCTCAACGCGTGCATGGCGCCTTCGTCGCCGATGCCGAAGTGCATGCCGTGGTCGAGTACCTCAAGTCACGGGCCGCGCCGCAGTACATCGACGGCATCCTGGAGGGCGGCGAGGACGAGAGTGCGGGCGAGGCCGGTATGGGCGAAGCCGACGCCGAGGCCGATCCGCTCTACGATCAGGCGGTGGAGATCGTGCTCAAATCGCGGCGCGCCTCGATCTCGCTGGTGCAGCGGCATCTGCGCATCGGCTACAACCGTGCCGCGCGCCTGATCGAAGCGATGGAGCGTGCCGGCCTGGTGTCGAGCATGCAGACCAACGGCAACCGCGAGGTGCTGACGCAGTCGAAGGAATAAGGCAGGAGGCCAGGGGCGTCGAGTCGCTGCGCGACGCCTTTCCTCCAGCCCTATTCCCAGTCCTGGACCCATGCTCATGAAATTCGCCACGCTCTTCCTGCTCTCAACCGTAATTGGCGCGTTCGTTTCTCCTGTCCACGCCGGCAGCATCGAGAAACTGCAGGCCTTCGTCGCGCAGACGCAGTCGGCGCGCGCCAACTTCACCCAGAACGTGCTCGACGAAGCCGGCAAGTCGGTGCAGTCCGCGCAAGGGCAGCTCAGCTTTTTCCGGCCGGGCAAGTTCCGCTGGGAATACCGCAAGCCCTATGAGCAGCTGATCATCGGTGACGGTGAGCGCCTGTGGGTGTACGACAAGGAGCTGGAGCAGGTGACGGTGAAGAAGCTCGACGGCGCGCTGGGCAGCAGCCCGGCGGCCCTGCTTGCCGGCAGCAACGAGATCGAGGTGCACTACAACTTGAACGCGACCGGGGTGAAGGGTGGGCTGGATTGGCTGGAGGCCTATCCCAAGGCCGATGACACGCTGTTCGAGAAAGTGCGCATGGGCTTCAAGGGCAACACGCTCGATACCATGGAGCTGTTCGATCATCTCGGACAAGTGACGCGCATTCGCTTCAGCGGCATACAGCGCAATCCCAGCCTGCCGGCCGATGCCTTCAGTTTCACGCCGCCGCAGGGCGCCGACGTGCTGGAGGATCAGTGAGGCAATGTGGCCAAAGTCCGGCGTGACGAACGCGCCGCCGGCAGCGTGAGCATGGGCGGGGTGCAGGCG
>JAHCKU010000555.1 GCA_026125625.1 Burkholderiales bacterium
CCGGGCGCGGCGCACCCGCTCGACGTGCGGCAGGTAGGCGCTGCCGTCGACGAATTCGTAGGCGCGCGGCAGCGGTGCGGCGAGCGCAGCCATGTCGAGCGCGAACGCGCCATCGGCCTTGCCGGCGTTCAGCGTTTCCGACAGCGCGTTCAAGCGCGGCGCGGTGTTCGACCAGTCGTCGAGCGCTGCCTGCAGCGTCGGCGCGATGCCGCCCGCGCGCACGGCGCGGGCAAGGTCACGGCTGACCACGATGAGCGTGCCGTCACGGCCGCCCTCCTTCAAGGAACCGAGTTTCATGCCATGCAGTCTCCGCCTGGGATCGGTACATGATCGCGGATCAGGGCACCGCGATGCACGCAGGGAATGGGCGCCCGTCTCAGGGCGCGCTGAAATGCTTGCGCAATCCCTGCCAGCAGGCCTGGTAGTCACGCTGCCGGTGCGCGGCATCGAGGGCCTGGGCAGTCGGCCGGATAACCGCGCGCGTCTCGAACATGAAAGCCATCGTGTCGGTGATGAAATCAGGTTTGGACAGGTCTGCGCTGGACGCCTTCTCGAACGTCGCCGCGTCGGGACCATGACCGGTAAAGCTGTTGTGCAGCGAACTGCCGCCCGGCACGAAGCCGCCGGCCTTGGCGTCGTAGGCGCCATGCACCAGCCCCATGAATTCACTGGCCACGTTGCGATGGAACCACGGCGGACGGAACGTGTCCTGCATGGCCAGGATGCGCGGCGGGAAGATCACGAAATCAAGGTTGCTGACACCCGCGCTGTCGCTCGGTGAATGCAGGACGAGGAAGATCGACGGATCAGGATGGTCGAAACTGATCGAACCGATCGTGTTGTGCCGGCGCAGGTCGTAACGGTACGGCGCGTAATTGCCGTGCCAGGCGACCACATCGCACGGAGAATGGCCGATGTCCGCACGCCACAGGTGCCCCTGGAACTTGGTGACGAGCTCGAAATCGCCTTCGACATCTTCGTAGGCGGCGACGGGTGTCTCGAAATCGCGCGGATTGGCAAGGCCGTTGCTGCCGATCGGGCCGAGATCGGGCAGCTTGAGCAAGGCGCCGAAGTTCTCGCAAACGTAGCCGCGTGCGACACCATCGGGCAAGGACACGCGGAAGCGGATGCCGCGCGGGACCACGGCGATCTGCTGCGGCTCGATCTCGATCACGCCGAACTCGGTCTCGAGGCGCAGACGGCCGTGCTGCGGAACGATCAGCAACTCGCCGTCGGCATCGTTGAACCAGCGGCCGTGCATGTCGCGGTTGGCCACGTACAGATGGATGCCGACGCCGGACTGTGCAAGCGGACCGCCGTTGCCGGCCATCGTGTAGAGGCCTTCGATGAAGTCGGTCGGCGCGCTCGGCAACGCCAGCGGATCCCAACGCAATTGTTCGGGCGTGACCGGCCCATTGCCGAAATCATTGTGGAAGGCCGGTTGCGCAAACGGCGCGAACGCACCGTGCATCGCTGCCGGACGGATCCGGTAGAGCCAACTGCGTCGGTTGGCATGGCGCGGCGCGGTGAACGCCGTGCCCGAGAGCTGCTCGGCGTATAGCCCGTGCGCCACGCGCTGCGGCGAGTTGCGCCCGATCGGCAAGCTGCCGGCCAGCGCCTCGGTGGCTAACTCATTGGCGAAACCTGTCTGGTATTGCGGATGCATGCGGGTCACCATTGCGCGCGTGCCGGGTGGGTATTCATCTTGCAGGAAACGCCTTCAGGCGTGATGCTCTTCGGAGACCCATTGCCCTGTAGGAAACGCCTTCAGGCGTGATGCTTTTTCTTTGGGGCGTTGTACAGAAGGAGCATCGCGGCTGAAGCCGCTTCC
>JAHCKU010000556.1 GCA_026125625.1 Burkholderiales bacterium
GTACGCGCATACACCCGCAATCTGAACGAAGTGACGGCAGCGGTACCGGAGGTGGTGGAAGCCGTGCGTGGCCTGCCGGCGCGCACGCTGATCCTGGACGGCGAGGTCATCGCCCTGCAGCCGGATACGACCCCGCATCCGTTCCAGGTGACCATGCGCCGTTTCGGGCGCAGGCGAGACGTGGACGTCATGCGCACGCAGCTGCCGCTGTCGACGTTCTTCTTCGATTTGCTGCATGTCGACGGCGACGACCTGATCGAGCGCGGCGGCGCGCAGCGCATCGATCTGCTGCACCGGCTGCTGCCGACGGCGTTGCACGTGCCGCGCATAGTGACCGATCAGACGGCGGTGGCGCAGGCGTTCTTCGAGCGTGCGCTGCAGGCGGGCCACGAAGGAGTGATGGCGAAATCCCTCTCCGCGCCGTACGAGGCGGGCGGGCGCGGCCGCAGCTGGCTCAAGATCAAGCAGGCGCATACTCTCGATCTGGTGGTGCTGGCAGCCGAGTGGGGGAACGGACGGCGCCGGGGCCGGCTGTCGAACCTGCACCTTGGCGCCTACGATCCCGACAGCGGCGGTTTCGTCATGCTCGGGAAGACCTTCAAAGGCCTGACCGATGAAATGCTGGTGTGGCAGACGGCGCAGCTGCTGGCGCTGGAGCGTGCACGCGAAGGTGTCACCGTGCATGTGCAGCCCCGGCTGGTGGTGGAGATCGCTGTGAACGAGATTCAGTACAGTCCGCACTATCCGGCCGGCATGGCGCTGCGCTTCGCGCGCGTCAAGCGCTATCGCAGCGACAAGCGGCCGCAGGAGGCGGATACGCTTGCCACCGTGCGCAAGCTGTTCCAGCGTACGCAGGATCAGAGTATGGAGGGTGGGCCGCCTTGAGCGCCCGTTGTTGCCTATTCGGGCGTGAATTGTTCAAATACGCAATCAAGACAACATGTGGAATGGAGGAGCGTCATGCAGAAGCTACTGGTGCCGGTGGATGGGTCCGAGCGCGCCCAGGCGGCAGTGAGGGAAGCGATCCGGCTGGCGAAGATCGGCGGCGTCCGGGAGATTCACCTGCTCAATGTGCAGCCCAACATTTTCTCCGAGCCGAGCCGGATCTATCTGGATCCCGCCAACCTGGATACCTACTACTACAACGAGAGCGAGAACGCACTGGCCGGCTCGCAGGCGCTGCTTAGCGAGGCTGGCGTGTCGTTCGTGGTGCACCGCGCGGTAGGACCGGTGGCGGAGACCATCGTCGACAAGGCGCGCGAGCTCGAGTGCGACGCCATCGTCATGAGCACGCGCGGGCACGGAAAGGTGATGGGCATGCTGCTGGGGTCGGTGTCGACCAAGGTGCTGCATCTGGCCGACGTGCCAGTGACGCTGGTGCGCGGTGAGCCGATGCCCGACTTCACCGGCCGGCTGATGGCATCGTGAGCCGTGCCGCGTCCGGCCATGGCGAGGGCCGGAGACGCGGCTGCCGATGGATGAGGGTGCCGTCGGGCGTCGGACAGGTTCGCCCGGCGGCGTTGCTCAGGCGGTTTCCCTGACGCTGGGCAGCCCGGCCAGCGCCATGGCCAGTTCCCGTTCGTCGTAGTCCTGATCGACCAGCTTCCCGGCGAAGTAGTCGGTGTAGGCCTGCATGTCGAAGTGCCCGTGGCCGCACAGATTGAACAGGATGGCACGGCTGGTGCCCTCCTCCTTGCAGCGCAGCGCTTCGTCGATCGCGCCTTTCACCGCGTGATTGGCCTCGGGCGCCGGCACGATGCCTTCGTGCCGCGCGAAGAACACGCCGGCCTCGAAGCAGGCGCCCTGATGATAGGCGCG
>JAHCKU010000557.1 GCA_026125625.1 Burkholderiales bacterium
CCCAACTCCGACAAGGTGGTGTGGTCGGTGCACTGTCACAACGACCTCGGGATGGCAGTGGCCAATTCGCTGGCGGCGGTGATGAACGGCGCGCGCCAGGTCGAATGCACCGTCAACGGCCTGGGCGAGCGTGCAGGCAATGCCTCGCTCGAAGAGATCGTCATGGCGGTGCGCACCCGCCAGGACTTCTTTCCCTGTGACACGCGCATCGACAGCACGCAGATCGTACCCGCCAGCAAGCTGGTCTCGACCATCACCGGCTTTCCGGTGCAGCCGAACAAGGCCATCGTCGGTGCCAATGCCTTCGCGCACGAATCGGGCATTCACCAGGACGGCGTGATCAAGAGTCGTGAGACCTACGAGATCATGCGTGCCGAGGACGTCGGCTGGAGCAACAACAAGCTGGTGCTGGGCAAGCTGTCCGGCCGCAATGCCTTCAAGCAGCGCTTGAAGGAACTGGGCATCGAGCTGGAAAGCGAGGAAGCGATCAACATCGCCTTCTCCAAGTTCAAGGATCTGGCGGACAAGAAGTCTGAAATCTTCGACGAAGATCTGCAGATGCTGGTCGGCGACGAGGCGGTCACCATGGAGCAGGAGCACTTCAAGCTGCTGTCCATGATGGCGCACTCGGAAACCGGCGAGGCGTCGTACGCCAAGGTGGTGATGGGTGAGGCGAGCAGCGAGAAGGGTGCGGAGGCCAAGGGCGACGGCCCGGTCGATGCGACGTTCAAGGCGATCGAGAGCATCGTAGGCAGCGGTGCTCAGTTGCAGCTCTACTCGGTCAACAGCATTACCTCCGGCACCGACTCCCAGGGCGAAGTCACGGTACGGCTGAAGAAGGACGGACGCATCGTCAACGGTGCCGGTGCGGATACCGACATCGTGGTGGCCTCGGCCAAAGCCTACATCAATGCCTTGAACAAGCTGCACTCGAAACTGGAGCGACTGAATCCGCAGCTGTAGGCATGTAGTCATCCCGGCGCAAGCCGGCGAGCGCTCCGTCATCCCGGCGAAAGCCGGGATCCAGCTTGTCTGTTTGCGCTGGACACCGGGCCCCGGACAATAGCACTCCTGGGGCAGGCACTCGCCGGTGCGACGAACGTGTTACATATCCCCACGAGAAATTCCTGTTCTCACGACCCCTCATGACCACCTCCCGCTCTGCCCGGCCGCTGCATCGCATCGTCATCGTCGGCGGCGGCGCCGGCGGACTGGAATTGGCCACCCGTCTCGGCAACACCCTGGGACGTCGCAAGAAAGCCCTGATCACCCTGGTGGACAAATCGCGCACGCATCTGTGGAAGCCGCTGCTGCACCAGGTCGCGGCCGGCAGCATGGATCTCAACGACCATGAGCTCGATTACCTGTACCAGGCGCGCTGGCATCACTTCCGCTTCCATCTCGGACGCATGGAGGGCCTGGATCGCGAGCGCAAGCAGATCCATCTCGCGCCGACTCTGGACGAGAGCGGCCGCGAAGTGATTCCGGCACGCAGCGTGGCGTACGACACGCTGGTCATCAGCGTGGGCAGCACCACCAACGACTTCGGCACGCCCGGGGCTGCGCAACATGCGATCTCCCTGGACAATCCGGGCCAGGCAGCGCTATTTCATTCACGGCTGATCAACGCCTGTCTGCGTGCCAATGCCCAGTCCGGGCCGCTCGAGCCACGTCAGCTCGACATCGCCATCATCGGCGCCGGCGCCACGGGTGTGGAGCTTGCAGCCGAGCTGCACAACACCTTGCGCGAGTTCGTCGCTTTCGGCCTCGATCGCATCGATCCCGAGCGCGACGTCAAGCTCACCCTCATCGA
>JAHCKU010000558.1 GCA_026125625.1 Burkholderiales bacterium
TGGTGGCGCATCGCCCGGGATTCGTGCTGGACCTCGCGCAGCTGCCCGCGGCCCTCGCGGACAAAACCCGGCGGCGCCTCACCGACGACCCTGTGCGAATCGCCGCCGGCCCGGCCGGTAGCGTGCTGGCCGTCGACGTCCCCGCCCTGGACATTTCGGGCACTGCCATCCGTGCGCTGCTGGCGGGCGGGCACAGCGCTCGCTATTTGCTTCCCGACGAGGTTCTCGATTATATTGACTCGAACCGCCTTTATAAGGATATCGATGCAGGTTGAGGAGATCAGGGATACCGCGGTGGCAGCGCTGGACGAGATCAAGGCGCGTGACATCGTGGTGCTGGATGTAAGAAAACTCACGGCATTGTTCGATTACATGATCGTCGCGAGCGGCGATTCCGGTCGTCAGACCAAGGCCCTGGCGCGCAACGTCCATGACAGGGTCAAGGAAGCGGGCGGTGAGGTGATCGGGCTGGAAGGCGAACAGGGCGGAGAATGGGTGCTGGTGGATCTGGGCGGAGTGGTGGTCCACGTCATGCAGCCCGCCGTGCGCGACTACTACAGTCTTGAAGAATTGTGGGGCGGCCAGCCGGCCCGGCGCACGGCAGCGCTACGCAGCGGCGGTCTGGCCGATAGCGCACGGCCTTGAGCAGTGCCCTCCACCGGATGAACGCCGGTGAAGTTCCATCTGCTGGCCATCGGGCATCGCATGCCGGCCTGGGTGGCCGCCGGTTTCGAGGAGTACGCGCGGCGCATGCCCGGCGACAGCCCGCTGCTGCTGCGCGAGATCAAGCCGCAGGCGCGCACAGCCGGGGCACGTGGCCCCGGTGCCATTCAGCGCATACTGCATGACGAAGCGCAACGGCTGCGTGCGGCGCTGCCGGCCGGTGCGGTGGTGGTGGCGCTGGACGAGCGCGGCAAGACGCTCACCACGCTGCAATGGTCACAGCATGTACAAGGCTGGCTGCAGGGAGGACGTGACGTGGCGTTCCTGATCGGCGGTGCGGATGGACTGGAGTCCGGGCTCAAGGACTCCGCACATCTGGTGCTGTCGCTGTCGAGCATGACCCTGCCGCATCAGCTCGTGCGCATCGTGCTGGCCGAGCAGCTCTACCGCGCCATGTCGCTGCTGTCCAACCATCCCTATCATCGCGCCTGATCCATGTACGCACCTCGCCATCTGTACCTGGCTTCGCGCAGCCTGCGACGCCGCGAGCTGCTCAAGCAGATCGGCGTGGGCTTCGAGCTGCTGCTGCTGCGCGAGGCCGCCGGTCGGCCGCCGGACGTGGACGAGGGCGTGCAGCCGGGCGAAGACCCGATGGCGTATGTGCAGCGCCTGGCGCGCGAGAAGGCCGACATCGCATGGCTACGCCTGTGTCATCGTCGCCTCATGCGCCATCCCGTGCTCACCGCCGACACCACCGTCTCCCTCCAGGGCGAGATCCTGGGCAAGCCCGGCAATCGCGACGAAGCCGTGTCCATGCTCAAGCGCCTGTCCGGCACCACGCACGAGGTGCACACCGCGGTCGCGGTGATCTTCGACCGCCAGCTGGAAACGGCGCTGTCGAGCACCACCGTATCCTTCGCCGAACTGAGCGACGAGGAGATCAATCAATACGTGGCCAGCGGCGACCCCATGGACAAGGCCGGTGCCTATGGCATCCAGGGACGCGCCGGAGCGTACGTCAAGTCGCTCTCGGGCAGCTATACGGGTGTGGTCGGCCTGCCGCTGTACGAAACCGACCAGCTGCTGCGCCGCTTCACCATACGCAGCAGCGCGTGAACGAAGAGATCCTGATCAA
>JAHCKU010000559.1 GCA_026125625.1 Burkholderiales bacterium
CAGTTGCCAAACCCCGCCCCAAGCATCTGAACCTGATGCAGATCCGGCAGCCCCTGCCGGCCATCATATCCATCATGCACCGGATCAGCGGTGCCGTGCTGTTCCTCGCGATTCCGCTGCTGCTGTGGCTGTTCCAGTCGACGCTGGAATCGCCGGCCTCTTTCGCCGGATTCCAGTCGGTGATGGCGAATCCGCTGGTGAAAATCGTGCTGCTCGGCCTGCTGTGGGGCTATCTGCACCACCTGCTGGCCGGCTTTCGCCACCTGTTTCTCGACCTGCATGTGGGCGTCGAGCTGGAAACCGCGCGCCTGACCAGCATGATCGTGCTGGCCGGGGGCATCGCGCTGACGCTGGCGGTGGGGGTGGCCTTATGGTGAACAGCCAGGTGGTAGGGGCGCATTACGGCCTGCGCGACTGGCTCGCGCAGCGCGTGACCGCGGTGGTGATGATCGCCTACACGCTGCTGGTGCTGATGGCGCTGGTGATGCTGCCGAAACTCGACTATTGGCACTGGAAGGCGCTGTGGCAGATGGACCTCATGCGCTACGCGACGGTGCTGTTCCTCGTCGCGCTGCTGTTCCATGCCTGGGTCGGCGTGCGCAACATTTTCATGGACTACATCAAGGACGCCGGCCTGCGGCTGACCCTGTATGTGGTGGTGATCCTCGCCCTGATCGCCTACGGCGCATGGGCAGTGCAGATTCTGTGGGGCAAATAGGCAATGGCAATCACGACAAGACAATTTGACGCGGTGGTCGTCGGCGCGGGCGGTTCGGGCCTGCGCGCGGCGCTGCAGCTGGCGGAGGCCAACCTGCGGGTGGCCGTGCTGTCCAAGGTGTTCCCGACGCGCTCGCACACGGTGGCGGCGCAGGGCGGGGTGTCGGCCTCGCTCGGCAACGAGGAGGAGGACAACTGGCACTGGCACATGTACGACACGGTCAAGGGTTCCGATTACCTCGGTGATCAGGACGCGATCGAATTCATGTGCCGCAAGGCGAACGAGGTCGTCTACGAGCTCGAGCATTACGGCATGCCGTTCGACCGCCTCGACAACGGCAGGATCTACCAGCGGCCCTTCGGAGGTCATACCCGCAACTACGGCGAGCGCGCGATCAAGCGCGCGTGCGCCGCGGCCGACCGCACCGGGCACGCGATGCTGCACACGCTCTACCAGCGCAACGTGCGTGCGCGCACGCAGTTTTTCGTCGAGTGGATGGCGCTCGACCTGGTCCGCGACAGCGAGGGCGACGTGCTCGGCGTGATCGCGCTGGAAATGGAGACCGGCGAGGTCATGATCCTGCAGGCGAAAGCGACACTGCTCGCCACCGGGGGAGCCGGGCGCATCTATGCGGCGAGCACCAATGCGTTCATCAACACCGGCGATGGCCTCGGCATGGCGGCGCGCGCCGGCATCCCGCTCGAAGACATGGAGTTCTGGCAGTTCCACCCGACCGGCGTGGCCGGCGCCGGCGTGCTCATCACCGAAGGCGTGCGCGGCGAAGGCGGCATTCTGCGCAACTCCAGCAAGGAGCGCTTCATGGAGCGCTACGCGCCGAACGCCAAGGATCTGGCGTCGCGTGACGTGGTTTCCCGCGCCATGACCACCGAAATCAACGAAGGCCGCGGCTGCGGCGTCAACAAGGACTACGTCCTGCTCGACATTACCCACCTCGACCCGAACACGATCATGAAGCGCCTGCCAGGCATCCGTGAAATCGGCCTGCAGTTCGCCGGTGTCGATTGCATCAAGGAGCCGCTGCCGGTCGTGCCGACCTGCCACTACCAGATGGG
>JAHCKU010000056.1 GCA_026125625.1 Burkholderiales bacterium
GGCAAGGACTTCGACCTCGACGACTTCAAGGCGCAGATCCAGCAGATGAAGAAGATGGGGGGCGTGTCCGCGCTCATGGACAAGCTGCCCGCCCAGCTCACCCAGGCGGCGTCGAAGTCGCCCGACCTGCAGGAGAAGTCGATCCGGCGCACCGAGGGCATCATCAACTCGATGACGCCCGCGGAGCGGCGCAAGCCCGAGCTCATCAAGGCCTCCCGCAAGCGGCGCATCGCGGCGGGCGCGGGCGTTCCGGTGCAGGAGGTCAACCGCCTGCTCAACCAGTTCGAGCAGATGCAGAAGATGATGAAGATGATGAGCAAGGGCGGAATGCAGAAGATGATGCGCGGACTGCGCGGCATGCTGCCCGGAATGCATTGAACTGCGCACGCGGCAAACTGGTCGAATCGCTCGATATGCGGCAAGACCACCACGGCAACTCCAGGAGATTCGACGCAATGAGAAAGATACTGACGCTGGTTCTGGTGCTGCTTGCCATGCCGGCCTCGGCGATCTCGGACTATGACCGCGAGAAGCGCTGGGCGGACCAGATTCTGCCCGCGCTCATGATCGGTGAAGCGGTGTGGCTGAAGCAGGCCAATGGGCATACGTTCCTGACGTTGTATACGGAAGCCGAGAAGCCGCGTGGTGCGCTGATCGTGGCGCATGGCCGCGGATGGAGCCCGGACTATGAGCTGTACGGCATGTTGCGCACCAGGCTTTCCGAGCAAGGCTACACGACGCTCGCCATCCAGCTGCCGGTGCTGGGCGGAGGTGCCAAGATCGGCGACTACATCCCCACCTATCCGGACGCGCAGGAGCGTTTCGAGCTGGCCGCCGAGTATCTTGCAGGCAAGGGCTACCGGAACATCGGCATCGTGTCGCACAGCCTGGGGGCGACCATGGCCAACCACTATCTGATCAACGTCAAGGAAACGCCGGTCAAGGCCTGGGCTTTCGTCGGCATCATCAATGGCCTCGAAGAGATGTTCCGCATCAAGATCCCGGTGCTCGATGTGTACGGGACGAAGGACTGGGAGATCACCCAGGTGGGTGCCTACGAGCGCAAGAAGCAGATCGACAAGGTGCCTGGTTCCGAGCAGGTGGTCGTGCCCGATGCACTGCATTTTTTCGAAGAGCGGGAAGACGACTTGGTACAGGTCCTGATTCAATTCATGGATCGCGTGTTCCACGACGGCGAGCCTGCCACTGCGACTACGCGCTAGGGAGCCGCCAGCCTCCGGCTTGCAAAGCAGAGAAAAAAGGCCTTAAAATCGCCGGCTTCGCAAAAAAGAGTGACTGGGACGGTGGCGACATGGTGGTAATCAGACTGGCCCGCGGCGGTGCCAAGAAGCGGCCCTTCTTCAACGTGGTCGTGACCGACTCACGCAATCCCCGCGATGGTCGCTTCATCGAGCGCGTCGGTTTCTATGACCCGAAGGCGCCCGAGGGCCGCGAAGCACTGCGCTTCGATCTGGGGCGGCTACAGCATTGGCAGGGACAGGGGGCACAGGTCAGCGACACGGTGGCCCGCCTCATCAGGCAGTTCAGCAAGATTTCCGCTGGCCAGCCGCCCGCAGCCTGAGCGGGATGAACGCGCCATCCTCGACCGGCCGGGCGGGTGCGGGCGGCAGGATGGTGATCATGGGGCAGATAAGCAGGGCACACGCCGTACGCGGCGCTGGGTAAAGGTGCAGACCTTCCTCCAACAGCCGGGCGGATTGCTTGCCTACCCGACCTGGTGGCTGGGACGTGACGGTCAGTGGCGTGCGGTCGAGGTCGAGGACGGCGCAACGATGCGCGGCCGGGGGCTGATCGCCAAGCTGGCGGGTTGTGACGATCGGGAAGCAGCCACCGCCCTGCGAGGAACGGAGGTGGCGCTACCCCGAGAGATGTTGCCCGCTGGTGGGGAGGGCGAGTATTACTGGGCAGATCTGCAGGGATTGCAGGTACGCAACCTGGACGGGGTGCCGCTGGGTGTGGTGACTGGACTGCTGGAAGCGGGTGCCAATCAGGTGCTCGTGGTACGGGCGGAGCGGGAAAGGCTCATCCCGTTCGTCGAGGCGGTGGTCAAATCGGTGGACCTGACACACGGCGCGATGGTAGTGGACTGGGGGGTGGATTTTTGATTCACTTCGACGCCGTGACCCTGTTTCCGGAGATGTTCGACGCCGTCACGCGGTCGGGAATCACGCGGCGGGCGTTCGAGAACGGGATCTACGAGCTGGTTCTGTGGAATCCGCGCGACTTCAGCAGCAATGCATACAGGTCGGTGGACGACCGGCCGTATGGAGGAGGGCCGGGCATGGTGATGATGCCCGAGCCGTTGGACAGGGCGTTGAAGGCTGCGCGTCAGCGGCAGAAGAGTTGCGGTGTGCGGGACTCGAAGGTGATCTACTTCAGCCCGCAAGGCGCGGTGCTCACCCATGCGCGCGTGAGGACCTTGCTCGAGGATGAAGGGTTGATCCTGCTGTGCGGCCGCTACGAGGGAGTGGACGAACGGTTGATCCAGCGGCAGGTGGATTTGGAAGTGTCCATCGGTGACTATGTGGTCTCCGGTGGCGAACTGCCAGCGATGGTATTGATGGATGCGCTGATTCGTCAGGTGCCGGGCGTGCTGGGGGGGCAGGAGTCTGCGGCTCAGGATTCTTTCGTGAAGGGCCTGCTCGACCATCCCCACTATACTCGGCCCGAGGTTTACGAGGGCAGCGAAGTTCCGCCGGTGCTGCTCTCGGGGGATCACGCGCAGATCGAGCGCTGGCGCATGAAGCAGGCGCTGGGTCGGACCTGGATCCGGCGTCCGGAGTTGCTGAAGGATCTGGCACTGACGGCGGAGCAGTCGGTGCTGTTGGAAGAATACAAGCGCGATACGCAGCAGTAGGCGTAACGGCATTTGCAGGAGTCGGAACGATGGATGTTATCGCCAGAATCGAGCAGGATGAGATCACCCGACTGGGCAAGAAGGTACCCGCCTTCGCGCCCGGTGACACCGTCGTGGTCAGCGTGAACGTAGTGGAAGGTGACCGCAAGCGCGTGCAGGCATACGAAGGCGTGGTGATCGCCAAGCGCAACCGGGGTCTGAACTCGTCGTTCATCGTGCGCAAGATCTCCTCCGGCGAAGGGGTCGAGCGTACCTTTCAGACCTACTCTCCCCTGATTGCGAATATCGAGGTCAAGCGGCGTGGCGATGTGCGGCGGGCGAAGCTGTACTATCTGCGCGAGCGCTCCGGCAAGTCGGCGCGCATTCGCGAGAAGCTGTCCGTGGCTGCGGAGAAGGTCAGCCCGGCCGGGGCGTAGCACGCTCCTCCAATCAGGTACTAGAGGCGGCCCGGGCGGGCCGCTTCTTTTTTGCATGAACGCTCGACGTTCGTGCATTGCTACAATTGCGCCGCTCGTGTTCAAGGATGGATGACTGCATGCGGCGCCAGTTTCTGATTGCTCTCGCGGCCCTGCCTCTTGCGCAGGTTACCCCTCGGCCTGGCTGGGCGCAGCAGCGCATGCTGTCGATCGCGGCGGGTAACACCGGCGGTGTCTACTATCCGCTGGCGGGCGGCCTGGCGGCGCTGCTCACCAAGAGCATCGCTGGCTGGCAGGTTACCGCCGAGGTCACGGGAGGATCAGTCGACAATCTGCGCCTGGTAGGCGGCGGCCGGGCCGACCTCGCGTTCACCATGGCCGACGCGGCCTGGGATGCCTATTCCGGGCGGGAGAAGTTCAAGAGCAAGCCACAGGCGATTCGCACGCTCATGGTGCTGTATCCGAATCGCATGCACGTGGTGAGCGTGGATGGGACGGGCATCGCCGCGATGGCAGATCTGAAAGGCAAGCGCGTATCGGTGGGCGCGCCCGGCAGCGCGACGGAATTGATGGGCATGCGTGTGCTGGAGGCATATGGCTTGTCGGACGCCATTCGCCGTGAGCGGCTGAGCGTGAACGAATCGGTCAACGCCATGAAGGATCGCAAGCTCGATGCGTTCCTATGGGCAGGTGGCCTGCCGACGGCGGGCATCATGGATCTTGCCGCCACGCCGGGAATGAAACTGCGCCTGCTGGATCACGCTTCCGCCGTCGATGGCATGAACCGCAAATATGGACCCCTGTACGTCAAGAGCCGTGTGCCGGCGAAAACCTATGCCGGGCAGGACAAGGAGGTATCGATCGCCATCGTCTGGAATCTGCTCGTGGTCAATGCCTCGATGGCAGACGATGACGCCTACCGGGTGGTGAAGACACTGGTCGAGCACAAGCCGGCACGGTCGCCATTCATGCACAAAAGAAGCGGAGCAATTCAACGTCGAAAACCAGTCGAAGGGGGGCTCTCCGGTTCCCTTCCACCCCGGCGCAATTCGCTACTTCGCCGAACGCGGAGTCCATCTCAAGTGACGCCTGCTGCCGTCGTGTCGGCCACGTTCATCCGTGACTGAATCGCCAGGCAGCGAGCAGCAATCCTCTCCCGGCGCCGTGTCCGAGGGCCGGCTGCGCGCCGCACAGGCGCTGGCCGAGCGTGAGGAGGGTGCGACCAACGTTCTGTCAGGGGCGCTGGGGCAGACACTGACTGCCATCGCCGTGATCATGGCGTTGCTGCACCTGTATGCGGCTTACGCGGTGGTGCCGGCCTTCATCCTGCGCCCGTTGCACGTGGGATTCGTGCTGGTATTGACCTTCCTGTTGTTTCCTGCGGCCGGGCGCTTCCGCAATCGGGTAATGCCATGGGACTGGCTTCTGGTTGCGGCCGCCCTCCTCGCCATCGGCTACATCCTGTGGGGCGGCGATGAACTGGCGGATCGGGCGGTGTTTCCGGAGCCCGTCGACCTGGTAGTGAGCCTTGCGCTCATCCTCCTCGTGCTGGAGGCAACACGGCGTACGGCGGGTCTGGTAATGCTCACCGTGGTCTTGCTGTTCCTGGCCTATGCGCTGCTCGGTGCCTGGCTGCCAGCTCCGTGGACGCATCGCGGATACGAGCTGGATCGCCTGGCCGGCCACCTCGTCCTGACTCTCGAGGGAATATTTGGTCCCGCAATCGACGTTTCCTCCACCTTGATCATCCTGTTCACGCTGTTCGGTGCCTTTCTGCAGCAATCGGGCGCCGGCAAGTTCTTCATCGACTTCGCCTTTGCCGCCATGGGTCGTAAACCCGACGGGGCGGGCCGTACCGTGGTGCTGGCCACTTTTCTGCTGGGCGCCGCGTCAGGCAGCGGCGTGGCCAACACCGTGACCGTCGGCTCGGTCGCCTACCCGCTGCTGGCCAAGGCCGGCTACGCCAAGGACACGGCAGGCGGACTCCTCGCCGCAGGCGGACTGGGTGCACTGCTGGCACCTCCGGTGCTGGGCGCGGCGGCGTTCCTGATCGCGGAGTTCCTCAAGATCTCCTACCTCGACGTAATGCGAATGGCGGTCGTTCCTGCCTGTCTGTACTACTTTTCACTGTTCCTCATGGTGCGTTTCGACGCCAAGCGCTTCGGCATCGGCATGGTGGAGCTGCCACAGGCTTCGCTGCCCGGTCTGCTGCGCAGCCACGGCTTTCACTTCCTCTCGCTGGTGTCGATCGTCGTCTTTCTCCTGCTCGGGTTCTCGCCGATCCTGGCGGTGTTCTGGGCGATCGTGGTCGCCTTCGGCGTCAGCTTCCTGCGCCGTGATTCGGCACTCGTGCCGCGCAAGCTGGTGGCAGCCTTGCGCGGCGGCGCCACCGGTGTATTGAACGTTGCCGTGACCTGTGCCGCGGCAGGCATCATCGTCGGCGTCGTGACCCTGACCGGGCTGGGTCTCAAGTTCAGCTCGATCGTGGTCTCGTATGCTGGCGGCAGCCTGGCATTGACCGCCTTGTATACCGGGTTGATCGTCTGGGTGGTGGGCTTGGCGGTGCCGGTCACCGCTTCCTACATCATCTGCGCCGTGGTGGCCGCGCCGGCGTTGATCCAGATGGGCGTTCCGGACTTTGCGGCACACATGTTCGTGTTCTACTACGCTGTCCTGTCCGAGGTGTCTCCCCCCACCGCGTTGTCGCCGTTTGCGGCGGCGGCCATCACCGGCGGGAATCCATACCGCACCACGCTTCAGGCGTGGAAGTACACGGTCCCGGCCTTCTTGCTGCCATTCGCCTTCGTGCTGGAGCCTGCAGGGGTTGGGTTGCTGCTGCAGGGGCCGCTCACGCAGATCCTGCTCACCTCCGGTACTGCCGCGCTCGGCATCGGCGCCTTGACCGCCGGATTTCAAGGCTGGCTGCTGCGCGATGCCGGCGTCTTGGTGCGTGGGCTGCTGCTGGCAGCGGGGATGGCGCTGATTTATCCTGCGGCGTCTGCAGACCTGCTGGGCACCGGCCTGCTGTTGATAGCCGTCCTGCTGCAGACTGTCCAGCGGAGGTCTTGAGTGGCATCGGCTGCATCGATGAACGCCTGCGACGCGAGCGTGGACGCGTTCATCGATGCGTTGTGGCTCGAAGATGGACTGTCGCGCAATACGCTGGAGAGTTATCGCCGCGATCTGTGTCAGTGCCATCGTTGGCTGGCACGCCATTGTGCGTGCACATTGCCGGCAGCCGACAAGCCGGATTTGCTACGCTATCTCACTTCACGCTACACGGCCAAGGCAAAGTCGAGCTCGACCGCGCGCCTGCTCTCCAGCCTGCGCCGTTACTACGGCCACCTCGTGCGTGAAGGCAGACGTGATAGTGATCCTACGCAGGACATCACCCCACCCAAACGCGTCAGACACCTGCCCGGCACGCTGACCGAGGCCGATGTCGAGGTGTTGCTGGCCACCCCCGACCCTCACCAGCTTCTGGGATTGCGCGACAAAGCGATGCTCGAGTTGCTGTACGCCAGCGGTTTGCGCGTGTCGGAGCTGGTGCTGCTCTCCCTCACGCAGCTGTCGCAGGACATGGGCGTGGTGCGGGTGCTGGGCAAGGGCGCGAAGGAGCGCCTGGTGCCTGTGGGGGATGAAGCCTTGCACTGGATCCGGCAATATCTGCGTCAGGGACGACCGCTACTGCTGGCAGGTCGCAGCAGCGACGCCCTGTTCCTGACGGCGCGTGCTGAACCGATGACACGTCAGGCGTTCTGGCAGCTCATCAAGCGCTACGCCCTACGTGCCGGAATCGCGGGCACCATCTCCCCACATACGTTGCGGCACGCCTTCGCCACCCACCTGCTCAATCATGGCGCGGATTTGCGCGTGGTGCAGATGCTCCTCGGCCACGCCGACATTTCCACCACGCAGATCTATACGCACGTGGCGCGAGAACGCCTGAAGCAACTGCACGCCAGACATCATCCGAGAGGATGAGCGCCGATGCCGAGGCGCTTCTCCGTCAGCCCTGCCGTTCTCTTTCGATGGTGACGCCCAGGCGCCGCACGTCGCGCATCAATCCGATCTTGGCCGCGCTCACGCGTACCCAGGGAGAGGCGAATTCCTGCAACAGGATGTCCGACACGTGCTCACACAGGCGCTCGAGCAGAATGAAGTGTGACTGCTTCAGCGAGTCGCGTACGCGTGCGACCACGGCGCCGTAGTCGATGGTGTCGCGGATGCGGTCGCTGCGTCCGGCCAGATTGTGCGGGATCGCGAATTCGATGTTCAGTTCTATGGTCTGCGGCATCTGCCGCTCCCATTCATAGTAGCCGACGGTGGCGTCGACGCGAAATTCCTGGATGGAGATGGTATCCATGAGACAGGGCCAGAGTCGGAGCGTGGATTGTAGAATAGCCCGATGAGTGTGCTCCTGGCCGCGGTCTTTGCGTATCTGCTCGGGTCGGTTTCCTTCGCAGTATTGTGGAGCCGCGTATTCGACCTCCCCGACCCCCGCACCTACGGCTCAGGAAACCCGGGAGCGACCAATGTCCTGCGCTCTGGCAAGAAAGCGGCAGCAATTCTTACGCTGCTTGGTGACCTTGCCAAGGGGGCCGTAGCGGTGGTGGTGGTCCGCGCATTGGGAGTCGGCGACGATGGGGTAGCCCTGGCAGCAGTGGCGGCCTTCGTCGGGCATCTATATCCAGTCTATTTCGGCTTCAAGGGCGGCAAAGGGGTGGCGACTGCCTTCGGCATCCTGCTCGCGCTCGATCTCATACTCGCCACCGCGGTCCTGGCGGTATTCGTGCTGGTCATATTGCTCAGCCGCTACGTTTCACTGGCGAGCGTTCTGAGCGCTGCCGCGGCTTCCGTGGTCAGTCCTTTCCTGTTTGGCTGGGGAGCGATCACCGGCGCAGTGCTGGCAATGGCGATACTGGTCGTGGCCCGACACCGGACCAACATTCAACGCCTGATCGCGGGCGAAGAGGCGACGATCCACCTGCGCAAACCGCGCTCCCCCGTCGCCACTGCCGTCACGGAGACGTCAGCGTCTCGAGATCCCAGCGGGGTCGAACGGTGAATTGATAGCCGCGGAGCATGTCAGCGCTCAGGCGCAGTGTGCCGGCGAAGGCGATCATGGCGCCATTGTCGGTGCACAACGACAGTTCCGGATAGTACACACGCACCCCAATCGTTCCGGCCGTGGCGGTCAGGCGCTGCCGCAACCGTTGGTTCGCCCCAACACCGCCTGCGACCACCAGGTGCTGCAAGCCGGTGGTTTCGCAAGCCACCAGAGATTTCGCTACCAGCACGTCCACCACTGCCTCCTGGAATTCCGCCGCCAGATCCGCTGGCTTGTACCGGCTTGCCGTATCTCTGCTGGCGAGCGCCACTGCCGTCTTCAGTCCGCTGAAACTGAAATCGAGGCTGTTCCCCATGAGCAGCGGGCGCGGCAGACGCACGACTCCCGGCCGGCCGGACTGGGCCAAGGCGGCAAGCGCAGGACCTCCGGGATAGCCCAGACCGAGCAACTGCGCGGTCTTGTCGAACGCTTCGCCGGCAGCATCATCCATGGTCTCACCCAGCAAGGTGTAGGCCCCCACTCCATCTACTCGCATGAGCTGGGTATGGCCGCCAGAGACCAGCAGGGCAACGAAGGGAAACGCGGGCGGATCGGTGGCCAGCAGTGGAGAGAGCAGGTGGCCTTCCAGATGGTGCACACCTATGACCGGTACCCCCAGGGCAAAGCCGAGCGCGTTGGCCACACTTGCCCCGACGAGCAGTGCGCCGGCCAAGCCCGGCCCCTGGGTATAAGCGATGGCATCGACCTGCGCCAAGGTACGGCCTGCCTGCCGCAGCGCCTCTCGGCAAAGCGGTAACAGGCGGCGAATGTGGTCGCGTGAGGCCAGCTCGGGTACGACTCCCCCGTAGTCGGCGTGCATCCGGACCTGGGAATAGAGCGTCTGCGCGAGCAGCCCAGCACGATGATCGCGTTGGTCGGGCAGATGCTGATACAAGGCGACGCCGGTTTCGTCGCAGGAGCTTTCGATACCTAGGACCAGCATGGGGGTTGAGCGTAAAGCAGAAGGGGGGCTTGCCGGCCCGGTCCATCAACAGCTATAGTATGCGGCTTCGCCAGGCCGGCCCGAGGTATGTTGCGGGGCCTATCGGCTAGGCTGCTCGGATTACTGGAGAGACACCGGCTTATGCCAACTGTTCGGGTCAAGGAAAACGAACCCTTTGAAGTCGCCATGCGCCGATTCAAGCGCACGGTAGAGAAGACTGGTCTGCTGACCGAATTGCGCGCGCGGGAATTCTACGAGAAGCCCACCGCCGAGCGCAAACGCAAGCGTGCAGCCGCGGTCAAGCGCCATTTCAAGCGCATTCGCAGCCAACAGCTGCCGCCGCGCATGTACTGACCACCGACTGCAGAACCACGCGAGACGAGGCGGCAGGCCGGTCCTGCCGCCTCTTGTTTTTTGTGCGCAAGCCAGATACGCGGAGGCGCAATTATGTCCATGTCGCTCAAGGAACGTATCAGCGAAGACATGAAATCAGCCATGCGCAGCAAGGACGCAGCACGCCTGTCGGCATTGCGGTTGCTGTTGGCAGCGATCAAGCAGCGTGAGGTCGACGAGCGCATCACGTTGAGTGATTCCGACGTGGTTGCGGTGATCGACCGGATGCTCAAGCAGCGGCGTGACTCCATCGCGCAGTATGAGCAGGCAGGCCGCCAGGATCTGGCGGATGCCGAGAAGTTCGAGATCGGTGTGCTGCAGGAATACATGCCGCAGGCGCTGTCGGTGGAGGAAATCGAGGCTGCCGTGTCCGCCGCGATCACCAGCAGCGGAGCCAGCGGAGCGCAGGATATGGGCAAGGTCATGACGCTGCTCAAGCCGGCGCTGGCCGGTCGGGCCGACATGGCCAAGGTATCGGCACTGGTGAAGACTCGGCTCACCGCCTCATGAGCCGGGAGGCGCGTCATCCTGGCGCAAATCCAACCGAACCACCGAAGTCACTATAATCAGACGGCCTTCGCGCAGGCGAGGGCCGCTCCTGCCGTGATGCGCTGCACGACAGGCTCTGCAGCTGGATTTGCGCCTGTCCGTTTCGACCGCGTCGAGCCGATGATTCCTAAGTCCTTTGTGCAGGAGTTGCTGGGGCGCGTCGATATCACCGACGTCATCGAGAGCTGCCTGCCCTTGAAACGGGCTGGTACCAATCTGGTCGCGTGCTGCCCGTTCCATAGCGAGAAGTCGCCTTCGTTCACGGTCAGCCCATCCAAGCAGTTCTACCATTGCTTCGGCTGCGGAGCGCATGGATCAGCCATCGGCTTTCTCATGGAGTACAGCGGCCTGACTTTCGTGGAGGCGGTCAGGGATCTCGCGCAGCGCGTCGGAATGACCGTCCCCGAGGTGCAAAGCACCCGTCAGGACCTGGCGCGCGAGGGAACGTCCGGCAGCGGCGGGCTGGAAGAGGTGCTGCATCGGGCGGCGGCGTTCTATAAGAGTGAACTCAAACGCTCCGAACGCGCCATTCGCTACCTGAAAGACCGCGGACTCACTGGTGAGATCGCCGGTCGTTTCGGTCTCGGCTATGCCCCGGCGGGCTGGCAGAGCCTGGCGGCAGCCTTTGCGGACTATGCCTCGCCGGCGCTGGTCGAGGCCGGTCTGGTCATCCACTCCGACGACGGCAAACGCTACGACCGCTTTCGTGACCGCATCATGTTTCCGATCGTGAGCCAGCGTGGGCAGGTGATTGGCTTCGGCGGGCGCGTGCTCGATGGCGGTGAGCCGAAATATCTGAATTCTCCGGAGACCCCGCTGTTCGAGAAGGGCCGTGAGCTCTACGGCCTGTTTCAGGCGCGTCGTGGGGTTCGCTCTGCGGGCCGTGTTCTCGTGGTGGAGGGCTACATGGACGTGGTGGCGTTGGCGCAGTTCGGCATCGACTATGGCGTTGCGACCCTGGGGACGGCGACCACGGCTGCGCAGGTTCACAAGCTGCTGCGCCAGACCGATGAGGTGGTGTTCTGCTTCGACGGGGATGCCGCGGGGCGGCGCGCGGCCTGGCGTGCTCTGGAGAACAGCCTGGAGCAGCTGCAAGACGGCAAGCAGGTCAAGTTCATGTTCCTGCCCCCCGAGCACGACCCGGACAGCTTCGTGCGTGCGCACGGCACGGAGCGCTTCGAGGCCCTGGTGGCCGAAGCTGTATCTTTATCCACTTTCGCCTTGAGTGAGCTGTCCAGCCGCGTCGACATGGGCACGCCGGAAGGGCGCACGCGCTTTCTGCAGGATACGAAACCGCTTGTGAATCGGATCGCAGCGCCCATCTTGGGACTGATGATGCGCAAGCGCGTGGCCGAGCTGGCGGGAATGGAACAGTCCGAACTCGGCCTGGGCCGCCGCGCGGGCGTG
>JAHCKU010000560.1 GCA_026125625.1 Burkholderiales bacterium
GGTATGCTCGCGCGAACGTTCGCCGATCCGACTCTTCCACATTGGCCGATCCTGTCAACGCGCCTTCCCCCCGCGATCTCGAGCAAGCCTTTTCGCTGTTCAACGAGGCTTCCGCCCAGCTGGCAACGGCCTATCATGACCTCGAGCAGCAAGTCGCGCGCCTCAGCGGTGAACTGGTCGTCGCCAATGGTGAACTGCGCCGGCAATACGAGGAAAAGGAAGCGCTGTCGCAGCGCCTGTCGCATCTGCTGGCGGCATTGCCGGGCGGTGTGGTGGTGCTCGACGTGGATGGTCGCGTGGCGCAGTGCAATCCCGCAGCGCAGGCGATGCTGGGGGCCGAAGTGACCGGTCGTGCCTGGGCGGAAGTGGCCGGCAGCCGCCTCCGGGAATCGCCGGGGCGGCGAGAGTGGGAGCTGCGCCATCCGGACGGCAGCGCGGCGCAGCGCTGGATCACGCTGTCGGTCAGTCCGCTCGACTCGGCTGGTGGGCGCATCCTGCTGCTGTCGGAGATCACCGAGATGCGGCGCCTGAGCGAGCAACTGGAGCACCATCGGCGGCTCTCGTCCATGGGTGAGATGGCGGCCGGTCTCGCGCACCAGCTGCGTACCCCGCTGGCCACGGCACTGTTGTATGCCGGCAACCTCGCCCGCTCCAGCCTGGCCGACGGGGATCGCATCCGCTTCGCCGAACGCGCGCAGGCGCGCTTGCGCGATCTGGAGCGGATGATCCAGGACATGCTGACCTTCGTGCGTGGTGCGCCGAGTGCACAGGAGCTGATTCCGATGGCGGAGTTGCTGCAGGAGCTGGCACAGATGATCGAACCGCAGATGCATGCGCAGCAGCTGACCTTCGAGACCGTGGTGGAGGTCGGCCACGCGCACGTGCGCGGCAACCGCAAGGCGTTGCAGGGTGGATTGACCAATCTGCTGGAGAACGCGCTGCAGGCTTGCCGCGCGGGCGACAGCGTGCGCTTCGCTGCTGCCGTGCAGGGGGAGGGGCTGCGCATCAGCGTGCGTGACAGTGGCGCCGGCATGGAGGCGGCCGTGCAGGCGCGCCTGTTCGAGCCGTTCTTTACCACCCGCAACGAAGGCACAGGCCTGGGTCTCGCCATCGCGCATACGGTGGTACAGGCACATGGCGGCGAGATCGAGGTCGAGTCCGCACCTGGACGCGGTACCACTTTCACTGTCGTTCTGCCCGTCACCACGGACGAACGACAGGGAGATCACCTGTGAAGCCATTGCCCGTCCTGATCGTGGAAGACGATGCCGACCTGCGTGAAGCGCTCAAGGACACGCTGGAGCTGTCCGGCTACGAAACGCTGGAAGCGGCCGATGGCGAATCGGCGCTGCGCCTGCTTGAGACGCGGCGGGTCGGCATCATCGTGAGCGACGTGCAGATGAAGCCGATGGATGGCGAAACGCTGCTGCGCGAGGTGAAGTCGCGCTGGCCGCTCACGCCGATGCTGCTGATGACCGCCTATGGAATGATCGAGCGGGCAGTAGAGGCGATGCGGCTAGGGGCCTGCAACTATCTGCCTAAGCCGTTCGAGCCGGAAGCGCTGGTGGCCGAGGTGGCGCGCTGGATGCTGCCGGCGGGTGAGTCAGGCGATGCCGACGTGGTGGCCGAAGATGCGGCCTCGCGCGAGCTGCTGGAGATGGCGCGGCGCGTAGCGGCATCCGATGCCACCGTGCTGATCACGGGCGAGAGCGGCGTAGGCAAGGAAGTGGTGGCGCGCTTCATCCACCGCAATTCGGCGCGCGCGCAGCGGCCGTTCGTCGCCATCAACT
>JAHCKU010000561.1 GCA_026125625.1 Burkholderiales bacterium
GGCTTCGACCCCGCCGTCCTGCGCAATCTGTTCGCCCAGATCAAGCCCAGCCAGGGCGTGCAGAAGGCGATCGCCGCACCGACCACGGCGCGGCCGTGGCACGAGTTCCGCCCCCTGTTCGTGGATCGTTCGCGCATCGACAACGGCCTCAAATTCTGGGATGCGAACGCTGCCTTGCTGACGAAGGCGCAGGAGCAGTTCGGCGTTCCCGAGGCCATCATCGTATCGATCATCGGCATCGAGACCCGCTACGGGCGCGTGACCGGCGGCTTCAAGGTCCTCGATGCCTTGCACACGCTGGCGTTCGAGGGGCAGAACCGTCCGGATTTCTTCCGCAGCGAGCTCGAAAATTTCCTGCTCCTCGCACGCGAACAGGCCTGGGACGTCAATACGATAAAAGGCTCCTACGCCGGTGCAATGGGCTGGCCGCAATTCATGCCCAGCAGCTACCGGCGCTACAGCGTCGACTTCGACGGTGACGGGCGCATCGATCTGTGGTCCAGCGTCGCGGACGTGATCGGCAGCGTGGGCAGCTATCTCGCGCAGTTCGGCTGGAAGTCGGGCGAGCCGGTGGCGGTTCAGGCGCGGACCACCGGAGATCCCGAGCCGCTCGAGCCGCTGGGGCGGGAACCGCCGTTCAACGTCGAGCAGTGGCGTATACGTGGTGTCGAGCCGGTCACCGACGCGGCCGATGCATTGAACGCTGGCCTGTTCCGTCTCGATCTCAGCGACGGGGTCGAGTATTGGCTAGGCTTCACCAACTTCTACGCGATCCTGCACTACAACCGCAGCCGTCACTACGCGATGGCGGTGTATCAGCTCGCGCAGGAGATCACCGCCGAGCGCGAACGCCTGCTGGCGCTGGCGCAGCCGGCGTTGCCGTAGGCGCGTTCCGGACTCCGGCTTGCGCCGGTGTGACGTGACCTTCGTCGTCCCGTCGAAAGCCTGCCACGGAGCGACATGGTCTTCGTCGTCCCGGCGAAGCTTGCGCTGGAGTGACATGATCTTCGTCGTCCCGGCGGAAGCTTGCGCTGGAGTGACATGATCTTCGTCGTCCCGGCGGAAGCCGGGACCCAGCAGAAACAGATCAGGCCCTGCACGACATACTGGACTCCAGCTTTCGCCGGAGTGATGCAAAAAAATGCGTCAGTCGCTGCTTGCTGATGAGGCAGGATCCAGTTCCTTCTTCAGCCGGTACAGCGCATCGAGCGCTTCGCGCGGCGTCAGCTCATCGGGATCGAGTGTGCGCAAGGCGGTGAGCGCCGGATGCTCTTTCTCCTCGACCAATTTCTCCTCCGCCACGCTCGCGCTGAACAGGTCACCCTGCAAGTCCTGGCGGGCAGCACGCTCCTCCAGCTCCGCGAGCCGCTTGCGTGCAGCGCGCAGCACCGGTGCCGGCACCCCGGCGAGCTGTGCCACCTGGATGCCGTAGCTGCGCGAGGCCGGCCCTTCCTGAACGCTGTGCAGGAAAACGATGCGATCCCTGTGCTCGATCGCATCCAGATGCACGTTCGCCACTTCCCGATATGCCTGCGCCAGCGCCGTCAGTTCGAAGTAGTGGGTGGCAAACAGCGTGAAGCTGCGATTCTTCTCGACCAGATGGCGGGCGATGGCCCACGCCAGCGCGAGCCCGTCGAAGGTGGACGTGCCGCGGCCGACCTCGTCCATCAGCACCAGGCTGCGTGCGCTGGCGTTGTGCAGGATGCTGGCGCTCTCGGTCATTTCCACCATGAAGGTGGAGCGGCCGCCGGCGAGGTCGTCGGCCGCGCCGATGCGCGTGAAAATGGCAT
>JAHCKU010000562.1 GCA_026125625.1 Burkholderiales bacterium
CATGACCTCCCAGCGCACCCGCCTGCGCATGGTGGAGCGCCTGCGTGAGGCGGGCATCCAGGATGAGCAGGTGCTGTCCGCTATGGCGGAGATTCCGCGCCACATCTTCGTCGACGAAGCGCTGGCGCATCGCGCCTACGAGGATATCGCCCTTCCCATCGGTTTCGGGCAGACCATTTCCACGCCCTGGGTGGTGGCACGCATGCTGGAACTGATGCGTGCCGGACGTGCCCCGGGCAAGGTACTGGAAGTGGGAACCGGGCGCGGCTATCAAGCCGCTGTGCTGTCGCGCCTGGCGCGCGAAGTGTATTCGGTGGAGCGCATTTCGCCATTGCTGATGAAGGCGCGCGTGCGCTTGCGGGAACTGCGCCTGTCCAATATCCGCCTAAAGCATGCGGACGGGCACTTCGGCCTGAAAGAGGCCGCTCCGTTCGATGCCATAGTCATGGCCGCTGCAGCCTCGCACGTTCCGGACGCCTTGCTCGAGCAGCTGGCCGAAGGCGGCAGACTGATCCTGCCGATCGGGACCAAGGAGCAGTACCTCACGCTGGTGGAACATACCGAGCAAGGATTCGTGCACAAGACCCTGGATGAAGTGCGCTTCGTTCCGTTGCTGCCGGGGGCGCAGAAGTGAACTGCGGATGGAGGCTGGCGACCATGGGTGTGGTGGTGTCGCTGGCTGCATGTACCCCCAACCGCGCCCCGGTGGTGGAGCGTCCCGTGCAGGACGCACGGGTGGATCCGCTTGCGCGCAAGCGGCCGGCAGCCGCCCCGGCATCGCCGCCGGCGGCGCCGTCCACTGCCTCCGCATCGGCTACGCCGCAGCCAGCTGCAGCTGCGCCTGCTGCGAAGCCCAAACCTTCCGCACCCACGCCGCGGATACCAGCGGCGAATGGCCAGGGCGATGATTGGCGGCCCGAAACCTACACCGTTCGACCAGGCGACACGCTGTACGCCATCGCGCTCGATCATGGCCAGGACTACCGGGATATCAGTGCCTGGAGCGAACTGGCCGACCCCAATCTGATCCACGTCGGGCAGATCCTGCGCGTGAAGGCGCCGGCAGGCTGGAGCGAGCGCGCGGTGACCGAGCAGGAGGTTATCACCCGCCCGATGCAGCCGGCGGCTGCGATCCAGGCCACGCCCCTGGAGGCGGTGGCGCCGCCACCGCTGCTGAAGACACCGAAGGCAGTCAAGCAGCCCTACTCGGAACAGGCGCTGGCACAGCTGCGCGGCCTGCCTTACAAACCGCCTGCCACCGCCACTACCCCGGGGACGTCCGCAGCTTCCGCCTCGCCCCCGCTACCGCCCCGGTCACCTTCAACCGCTGGCACTGCGCCTGCCGCCGCCCCTCCAGTGTCCGTTCCGGCCACGCCGACACAGGGCACGGTCATCGCCAGCCCGACGGCAGCCAGACCGGCGCCGGATACGGCTGCCCCGCCGCAGGCTGCCTGGGCCTGGCCGGCGCGCGGGCGCCTGCTGCATGGATTCAATGCCGGCCCCAATCCCAAGGGCATCGCCATCAGCGGAGAGTTGGGGCAGCCGGTCTGGGCGAGCGCCGCAGGGAAGGTTGTCTACAGCGGCAGTGGCCTGCGCGGCTATGGCAAGCTCATCATCGTCAAGCACGACAAGACCTATCTGAGCGTCTATGCCCACAACCGCGAGCTGCTGGTGAAGGAGGGCGA
The DNA here is from genome assembly GCA_026125625.1 of Burkholderiales bacterium. Lineage (GTDB taxonomy): Bacteria > Pseudomonadota > Gammaproteobacteria > Burkholderiales > SHXO01 > SHXO01. Next base: position 1,686 of record JAHCKU010000562.1, read on the forward strand.
ACAGGTGGCCAAGGGGCAGAAGATTGCAGAGATGGGCAACAGCGAGTCCAATCGCGTGGCGTTGCATTTCGAGATTCGTCGCTTGGGCAAACCG
>JAHCKU010000563.1 GCA_026125625.1 Burkholderiales bacterium
CCCTGGTGCTCAACCGCCTGCGCAGCCGCATCGCGGTGCAGGTGGACGGTCAGATCAAGACCGGTCGCGACGTGGTGATCGGTGCCATCCTGGGTGCGGACGAATTCGGCTTCGCCACTGCACCGCTGGTGGTGACCGGCTGCATCATGATGCGCAAGTGCCATCTGAACACCTGTCCGGTCGGCGTGGCCACGCAGGATCCGGTGCTGCGCAAGAAATTCCGCGGCCAGCCCGAGCACGTCATCAACTACTTCTTCTTCATCGCCGAGGAGGTGCGCGAGCTGATGGCACGCCTGGGCGTGCGCAAGTTCGACCAGCTGATCGGACATACCGGGCTGCTGGACATGAAGAACGGCATCGAGCACTGGAAGGCTCGAGGCCTCGACTTCAGCCGCATCTTCTACATGCCGCGCATGCCGCGCGAAGTCGTCGTCCATCACGTCGAATCGCAGGATCACGGTCTGGACAAGGCGCTCGATCTGCGTCTGATCGAGCTGGCCGGGCCGGCGCTCGAGCGCAAAGAAAAGGTCACCATCGAGGTGCCGGTCCGCAACATCAATCGCACCGTCGGCACCATGCTCTCCGGCGAGGTGGCCCGGCGCTACGGCCACGACGGCCTGCCCGAGGACACCATCCACGTGCGTCTCGCGGGCTCGGCGGGACAGAGCTTCGGTGCCTTCCTTGCGCACGGCATATCGCTCGATCTCATCGGCGAGACCAACGACTACTGCGGCAAGGGTCTGTCGGGCGGGCGCATCTCGGTGCAGCCCTCTGCCAAGTTCCGCGGCAAGGCGACGGAGAACATGATCACCGGCAACGTCGTGCTGTATGGCGCAATTGCCGGTGAAGCCTACTTCCGCGGCGTGGCCGGTGAGCGCTTCGCGGTGCGCAATTCCGGCGCACAGGCGGTGGTCGAAGGTGTGGGAGATCACGGCTGCGAATACATGACCGGCGGCACGGTGGTGGTGCTGGGCATGACCGGCCGCAACTTCGCCGCCGGCATGTCCGGCGGCCTGGCCTTCGTGCTGGACGTCGACGGGCAGTTCATCAAGCGCTGCAACACGGCGATGGTCGACGTCGAGCCTCTGCTGGCGGAGAGCGAGCAGGAGGCCAAGGTGTCACGCGACGTCTGGCATTACGGTCTTTCCGACGAAGCCGTCTTGCGGCGACTGATCGAGAGTCACGTGCGCTTCACCGGCAGCCTGCGTGGGCGCGAGCTGCTGGAAAACTGGAGCGCCGCGCGCGCCCGGTTCTTGAAGGTCTTCCCCAAGGAGTATCGGCGCGCACTGACCGAACTGGCAGCCAAGCATCGCAAGCTGGCCGCCTGAACGCGTATTTCGTGAACGGCGCGCGCCGGGGCAGTGGGCCCGCGGCGCGCGCATGTCCGGTGGAAGGTCGACAGCCGGCAGTTTTCTGGATCTGGAGTCATGGGAAAGGTAACCGGGTTTCTCGAGTATCAGCGCCTGCAGGAAGCGGCCGAGCCGACGCAGCAGCGGGTCAAGCATTACCGCGAGTTCGTCCTGCATCTGAAGGACGAAGAGGCCGGCGTGCAAGGTGCACGCTGCATGGACTGCGGCATTCCGTTCTGCATGAGCGGCTGCCCGGTGAACAACATCATTCCCGACTGGAACGACCTGGTCTACAAGCAGAACTGGCGCCAGGCGCTGGACACGCTGCACCAGACCAACAACTTCCCGGAGTTCACCGGCCGCATCTGTCCGGCGCCGTGCGAGGAAGCCTGCACGCTGAACATCAACAACGATCCGGTCGGCATCAAG
>JAHCKU010000564.1 GCA_026125625.1 Burkholderiales bacterium
CCGGCAGCAGGCCGTTCTTGAAGCAGTTGTTGAAGAAGATGTCGGCGTAGCTCGGCGCGATGACGCAGCGAAAGCCGTAGTCCAGCAGCGCCCACGGCGCATGCTCGCGGGAAGAACCGCAGCCGAAGTTCTCGCGCGCAAGCAGAATCTGTGCACCCTTGTAGCGTGGATGGTTGAGCACGAACTTTGGGTTCAGCGGCCGGCGCGCGTTGTCCATGCCCGGCTCGCCGGGATCGAGATAGCGCCACGCATCGAACAGGTTGGGTCCGAAGCCGCTGCGCTTGATCGATTTCAGGAACTGCTTGGGGATGATGGCGTCGGTGTCGACGTTCACCCGATCCAGGGGGACGACCAGCGCATCCAGCCGCACGAATCTTTCCATCACTTGCTCTTCTTCGCCGTGTCCTCGATCTTGTCACCCGCCGCACCGATATCCTTGCCGATGCCTTCCATGGTGTTGCAGCCTTGCATGAGCACGGCAGCAACGACCATCGCCAGCAGCGTCCATACCGACTTGCTCTTCATGACACCTCCTGTAGCCATCAGAAATCGGAGCGTACGTCGACGAAGCGTCCGGCAATGGCCGCCGCGGCCGCCATCGCGGGGCTTACCAGATGCGTACGCCCACCTGCGCCCTGCCTGCCCTCGAAGTTGCGATTGGAAGTCGATGCGCAGCGCTCGCCGGGCTCGAGACGATCATCGTTCATCGCCAGGCACATGGAGCAACCCGGCTCGCGCCAGTCGAAGCCGGCGTCGCGGAACACGCGATCCAGCCCTTCCGCCTCGGCCTGGCGCTTGACCAGTCCCGAGCCCGGCACCACCATCGCCAGCTTGACGTTGCTCGCCACGCGCCGGCCTTTCACCAGCTGCGCAGCCATGCGCAGGTCCTCGATGCGCGAGTTGGTACAGGAGCCGATGAACACCTTGTCGATACGGATGTCGGTCAGCGGCGTGTTCGGCTGCAGACCCATGTAGTCCAGGGCACGCTCGATCGATTTGCGCCTGGTGGCGTCCACGATCTGCGTCGGATCCGGCACCCGGCTGTCGATGGTGCTCACCATCTCCGGTGAAGTGCCCCACGTCACCTGCGGCTTGATGGCGGCGCCGTCGAGTCTGACCACCTTGTCGAAGCGCGCGCCTGCATCGCTCACCAGCGTGCGCCAATACGCCACCGCCCGCTCCCACATCTCGCCCTTGGGCGCGAAGCTGCGGCCGCGCAGATATTCGATGGTGACCTCGTCCACCGCCACCATGCCGGCGCGTGCGCCGGCTTCGATGGCCATGTTGCACAAAGTCATGCGCCCTTCCATCGACAGGCCGCGCACGGTGCTGCCGGCGAACTCGATGGCGCAGCCGGTGCCGCCCGCGGTGCCGATCTCGCCGATCACGGCCAGCACCACATCCTTGGCAGTCACCCCGCGGCCGAGGCGGCCGTCGATCTGTACCAGCATGTTCCTGGCCTTCTTCATCACCAGGCATTGCGTGGCGAGCACGTGCTCCACCTCGGAAGTGCCGATGCCGAACGCCAGGCAGGCGAAAGCGCCGTGCGTGCTGGTGTGCGAATCGCCGCACACCACCGTCATGCCCGGCAGCGTCGCGCCGTTTTCCGGGCCGATGACGTGCACGATGCCCTGGCGCAGGTCCCTGAAGGGAAAGTAGGCCTTGGCGCCGGCGCCGCCTTCCTTCATGTTGGCGTCCAGGGTCTCCACCTGGATGCGCGAGATCGGATCCTTGATGCCCTCTTCCCAGTGGTCGGTGGGCGTGTTGTGGTCGGCC
>JAHCKU010000565.1 GCA_026125625.1 Burkholderiales bacterium
GGAGCTTTGTCGCCCCGGCGAAGGCCGGGGTCCAGCGCAACACAACAGGTTCTACACCACGCACTGGATTCCGGCTTTCACCGGAATGACGAGCGTGAGTCGGATCGCTACCGCTGCTGCCCAGAGTCTTCGAACAACGGGCGCGCGCGCTCGAGCAGGTCCTGCATGAGCGTGTGCGCGTGCCCAGCGTTGCCGCCGACCAGTTCCGCGAACAACCTGTTGTCGAGCATCAGGGTGGAAAGACCGTGCGCGAGCGACCACGCCAGCGCAATGCCCTCGACTGGCACGCGTGTGCGGGCGCGTGGCGGCAGCATGGCGGTGACGGTATCCGCCAGTTGGCGATAAGTTCGGGTCGAGGCAGCCGCCAGGCGCTCGTTGCCGAAATCGAGGCGATCGCTGCGGAACATGAGCTGGAAGCGGGGGCGATTGGCCAGCGCGAAATCGACATAGGCCAGCCCGGTGGCGGCGAACTGCGCGTAGGCATCGGCGGCACTGCGCGCACGATAGGCGCTCATCAACGCGTCCAGCCGCTCGAAGCTGACGGCAGTAAATTCGGATAGCAGTCCGCGCACGTCTCCGAAGTGATGGGCCGGCGCGCCGTGGGAAACCCGGGCACGTCGCGCGCATTCGCGCAGCGTGAACCCTTCCACACCGTGTTCCAGCAGTACTGCCTCCGCTGCTTCCAGAAGCGCTTCGCGCAAGGCGCCGTGATGATAGGACGACACGCGCCCACGCGCCTTCTTCTGCTGCCCTGATGGCTTGCGCACCGCCGCACCTGATCTGGCCATCGATTCTCCTTTACTCGCTCGCGGCAGGTCGCCACGCATAACTTGACAGTGTCTAGTTTAGCGCTTATCGTGGTCGGCGTTATCTAGACAATGTCTACTTCGCGGAGGCCGACATGTCCATCGACGCTTTGTTCTCCCTGGCCAACACCGCCGCCTTGTGCGCCTGGCTGGCGCTCGCCCTGACACCCTGGCGCTGGCACTGGAGCCGGGGGCTGGCGGCTGCGATCGCCTTCGGCCTGGCGCTGGCGTACGGCGCCCTGATCGCCGTGTTCTGGACGCAGGGCAGCGGCGACTTCGGCAGCCTGGCGGGCGTGGCCAGCCTGTTTCAGCACCGTGGCCTGCTGCTGGCCGGATGGATCCACTACCTCGCCTTTGATCTGCTCATCGGCATCTGGGAACGCGAAGAGGCGGCACGCATCGGCCTGTCGCGCTGGGTGTTGCTGCCCTGCCTGGTGCTGACCTTCATGTTCGGGCCGCTCGGCTGGCTGAGCTTCCTCGCCGTCCGCCACTTCGCCCTGTCCACGCGCCCACGCCTCGCCACTGCCGTGGCCTGATTCCACATCCTGCACAGGAGCCGCACCATGCACACCCTGACACAACCGGCGCGCGCAATGCATGTCAATGCGACGACCTCGCTACTGGCCGAGTTGCACCGTCGCCAGCCGCATCTGGCCACCACCGCCAGACTGTTCCTGGTGGCAACCCTGCCGCTGCTGCTGGCGTTGATGATCGACTCGCGCGCCGTCAACGACATCAACGTATGGATCAAGCCGATCAAGTTCCTGGTATCGCTGTCGCTGTACTACGCCACGCTGGCCTGGTTCTGCGGCTATCTTCCGGACCAGGTGCTGCGCAGCCGGGCCGGGCGCTTCATCGTCTATGCCCCGATCGCGATCGGCGTGCTGGAGATGAGCTGGCTGATCATCGCCGCCGCGCACGGCGTACCCTCCCATTTCAACCCCGACGGCCTGTGGTCGCTGGCCTAC
>JAHCKU010000566.1 GCA_026125625.1 Burkholderiales bacterium
TACCCGCCGCTTCTTCACCGTGCTCGACCAGCTCATCGCCATGGAGCGCGGAAAGCCGACGGCGGCGATCAAGACGCCCGACCGCAAAGGATGACACGGGGTCGCTGATTCCGATGCAGCGGGGGCGCCGGCGCCTGCTGCTGGCGGCGGCTGGCTGGCCGCTGCTGGCACGCTCGGCGGGGAAGTTCGAACCGTTCGAGGGCGTCGACTATCGCGTCATCGCCGAACCGCCCGCGCTCGATCCCGGCCGCATCGAGGTCATCGAGTTCTTCTACTACGGCTGCCGCTGGTGCTACGAGGCCCAGTCTTATGTCGACGAATGGCTCAGGCGCAAACCGGCCGACGTTGACTTCCGCTATCAGCCGGCCATTCGCAACACGCGCTGGCTGGCCCTGACCAAGGCGTTCTTCGTGCTGCAGGCGCTGGGCGAGCTGCCGCGCCTGCATGTGCCGCTCTATCGCGCTTATCACCGCGACAATATCAACGTCGAAGACGAGGTGGTGCTCACCGGCTGGGCGCTGAAGCAGGGCATCGAGCTGAAACCGTTCGAGCAGCTGCTCGCCTCCGACGAGATCATGTCCAAGGTGCAGCGCGCGCGGGAAGCCACCTATGCCTATCAGATCGAGTCCACGCCATCGATGGTAGTGGATGGACGCTACCTCACCAGCAGTGGCATGGCTGGCGGCGTCATCCAGATGATGGAGGTGACCGAAGCGCTCGTCGCGCAGGCACGTGGCGAGCGTCGTGGCCGACCGAAATCCTGAGTCTGCTGCGGGCGCTCAGGCGAGCGGGAGGTCGAGGACATCCTGCAACGCGGCCAGCGCCTGTGCGCTGCTCTCGACCTTGATCGTGTGCATGCCGAGCGCGCGGGCGGGCTTGAGATTGATGCCGAGATCGTCGAGATAGACCGCCTGCTGCGGCTCGATCTGCAGCGTCTCGAGCGCGAGCCGATAGAAGGCCGGATCGGGCTTGCGCACGCCGACCTTGCGCGATTCGATGACGTGGTCGAACAGCGCCAGCACGCGCGCGACTTCTTCGGCATGCTCGTCGCTGGTGGGCAAGCCGTGCCCACTCCCGGCGTTGACGTTGTTGGTCAGACAGGCGGTGCGATAGACCTGGCCGCAGCGCCGCAAGGCCTCCACCATCTCCGGGCGGATCCTGCCGTACAGCAGCCTGACCACCTCGCGCCCGCGCACGCTGTGCCCCGCCGCCGCGGCTTCGGCGGCGAAGTCGGCGTCGAACTCGTCCAGCGAGATCTCGCTGCGCTCGAAGCGCGCCCAGGCGTTGGAATCCGGATTGCGCGCATTGAGCATGCGAATGAAGTCCAGCGGCAGCCCGCTCGCGCGCTCGTAGTCGCGAAACGCTTCGAACGGGCTGTCGGTGAGCACGCCACCGAAGTCCCACAATACGGCGCGAATGGAACGATTCGCCATGCCGGCTCGTCCGGGGTGCGCAGCGTCGACGTTATTGCCTGGCTTTTCTGTACTCGTCGATCGCGTGCTTGAGCTCCTTGTACTCCTCGCACGGAATGGGTGTGCACAGCTTCTGCAGCTCGCTCAGATGCTGTTCGGCCTTGGGCAGGTCATCCACCATGAGATAGGCCTCGCCGATGTACTCATGGGCATTCTTGTGCCGTGGATCGAGCTGCAGGGCTTCGCGATAGGCGGCAAAAGCGGCATCCATGTTGCCGAGCTTGCGATTGGCAAAGCCGAGCCAGTTGCGCGTGTCGGCGTTGTCGGGCTCCGCCGCGGCCGC
>JAHCKU010000567.1 GCA_026125625.1 Burkholderiales bacterium
TCGTGAAGACGGTCTACGGTGCCATCAAGGTCTTCGCAGGGTTCATATCCGACTCGACCAAGGAAAAGTCGATGAGCCAGGTGGTGCGGGTGCGTATGGCCAGCGACATGTACGTGCTCGGATTCGTCACGCGCGAAGATTTCAGCGGACTCCCCCCGCAGCTCGGCGGCACGGAGATGGTCGCGGTGTATCTGCCGATGAGCTATCAGATCGGTGGCTACACCGTCATGCTGCGGCGTGATCGCATCGAGCCGATTCCGATGTCATCCGAGGAGGCATTGCGCTTCGCGGTCACCGCCGGCATGTCACGCAGCAGCGCCTGATGCTGGAGGCCCGCTGGCCTCTGCGCCGGCCATCGGCGGCCGCGCTTACAGTTCCAGCAGCGCTTCGCCGCGCAGGCGAATGCGTGTTTGCGCGTAAGCGACCATCACCGCGGTCAGCGCGGGCACGATGAACAGGCTGTCCTTGATGCCGGCGCCGCCGACGCCCCAATAGAAGGTTTCCAGGGGTGTTCCCATCATCAGGGCGCGAGTCAGGGCGTGCAGGAGGTCGACGCTGAGCAGCGAGACGAAGGTCAGTGCGAACGTCAACACCGGCGGCACACAGATGCGCTTGAAGCTCAGGCACAGGCAGGCGACGGAGAACGCGCTGTAGATGTACAGACTTTCGGTCTCTGGCGTGATCACCCAGGTGGCGCACAGATAGCTGATCGGCAGCGCCAGCCACCACAATCCCATCAGTCGCAGCGATATGCGCCGGGCATGCGTGTAGTAAACCAGCGCTGCAAGCGAGAACGCGCCGGGAAGCAGCACGGCCACTTGCGTCTCGCGCGTGTGCATATAGCTCAGCAGCGCATGCCCGCCGGTATCGGACAGCAACTGGTCGAGCATCGGAAGTAGTCCTTGTTGTTGATGGTGCCGTTACAGGTCTCGGCAAGGATGGTAGCGTGCCCGGCGGACCCTGCCTAGCCGGCAATCGTCAAACATCTTGCAGAGTCTGTCCTCATGCAATGCGATCCGGCGTGATGCATCTTGCCGGGGGCGGCCTGGACCGCAAGCTTCCACCCGGTGCTGGACATCCACACGCAAAGCGTCTCTAATGAGGTGCGACAGAGCCGGTGGCACGCATCATCGGCTGCGATCGACAGAGGAGGAGACTATGCAGCGGATGTCGGGCATCGGCGTGATCGTGTCCTGTGCGGCGGTCATCGTATTGATGGCGAGCAGCGGCGCTCTGGCGCAGGGCAAAAAGGTCAGAATGAACGTCGCCAACAACTACTCCAACAGCTTGCCCGTAGTCGGCGAATCGGCGGTATGGCTGGCGCAGCGCGTCAAGCGCGCCTCGGGCGGTACCATCGATATGAAGGTGCACGAACCGGGTGCACTGATCCCGGCCATGCAGTCCATCCAGGCGGTTTCCAAAGGCTCGGTGGATGCCGCCTGGTCCAGCCCCGGCTTCTACTCCGGGACCGACACCACCTTCAACATGTTCTCCACCGTCCCGTTCGGGCCGGCCATTCCCGAATACCTGGCATGGATGTATACGGGTGGCGGGTTGGAGCTGCAGAACGAGATGTTCGCGAAGCACAATATTCACGCCATCGTATGCGGCATTCATGCGCCGGAATCCTCGGGCTGGTTCCGCAAGGAGATCAAGTCGGTCAACGATCTCAAAGGCCTGAAGATGCGCTTCTTCGGCCTCGGCGCCAAGGTCATGGAAAAGCTGGGCGTGTCCACGCAGCTGC
>JAHCKU010000568.1 GCA_026125625.1 Burkholderiales bacterium
GTTCGCGGCCTGGGGCGAGGCCCTCGCGCAGGCGCTTGGTGAGCCGCTGGCGCTGAACTACGCACCTCGCGTACCGCCGAGCACGACGCTCACGCTGGTATCGCGACAGGATTACCCCGGCCGGACAGACCAGCCTACGGCCATCCTGCGCTTCCAGTGGCCACGTCGCGGCTGGAGGGATCGTCTGCGCGGGCGCGGCCTTGCGCACTTTGCAGCAGGCGACCTGGTCGGCATCGTCCCGCCGGGCGTCGGTGTGCCGCGCTACTACTCGCTGGCTTCAGGCTCCGAGGACGGATTCCTGGAGATCTGCGTGCGACTGTTTCCGGATGGCCTGTGTTCCACCCACCTCCACGGCCTGAAGCCGGGGGACGCCGTCCAGGCCTTCATCCGGCGCAATCCCGGATTTGCGTTGCAAGGCCGGCGGCAGCCCGTGGTGCTCATCGGCGCGGGCACGGGCGTGGCTCCGCTGGCGGGCTTCATCCGGCGCAACGACAGGCGCACGCCCATGCATCTCTATTACGGAGGGCGCGATCCCGCGCACGATTTCTACTTCGAGCCCGAGATCCGGGGCTGGCTCCGCGAGCAGCGCCTCGCCAGCCTGCAAACCGAATTCTCGCGCGTCGCGGGCGGCGGCTACGTGCAGGATGCCCTGCGCCGTGACGCATCACGCCTGCGCGACCTGTTGCGGCGGGGCGCCATTGTGCGGGTGTGCGGCAGCCGCCCGATGGGCCGGGATGTCGCCCAGACGCTGGATGGAATTCTCGGGACGTTGCGGCTGAGCGTGCAGCAGCTGAAGGCGAAGGGGCGCTATGCCGAAGATCTCTTCTGACCTCGGAGTGGCATGCGCCTGAGACTGAACGGCCCGACCATGGGCACACGCTGGTCCGTCCAATGCGATGGCGCGCCGGATACGGACGCGAAACAGTTGCACACGACGTTGCAGGCGACCGTGGAGCGGATCGATGCGCAGATGTCCCCCTGGAAGCCCGCCAGCGATCTCTTGCGCCTGCACCGCGCGCCGGTGGACAGCTGGGTGGAGCTACCCGCAGAGATACTTGAGGTGCTTGCCCGCGCGCTCGAGGTCAGCCGCCTGAGTGCGGGTGCTTTCGACCCCACCGTTGGCGCGCTTGTCGATGCCTGGGGCTTTGGTGCGATACGCGATGAGCCCGACGCGCAGGCGATTCGCGCAGCGGGCGAGAGGGCCGACTGCCCGGCGTACCAGAGCCTCGAGCTGGAAGAGGGTGCTGGCAGGGTGCGCAAGCGTGCACGCGTGCAGGTCGATCTTTGCGGAATTGCCAAGGGCTACGCCGTGGACTGCATGGTGGAAGTCTTGCAGCACCATGGCATCCGCCACGCGCTGGCAGCGCTCGACGGCGAACTGCGTTCCTTGGGCGGTCAAGAGGATGGGCAGCCGTGGGCTGTGGCACTCGAGAGCCCCGAGGCCGGGCGCCGTGCGGTACATGGCGTGATCGAACTGCAGGACCTGGCCGTGGCCACCTCGGGCGACTACCGCCGCTATGTGGAGATAGGCGGCGTGCGCGTGGCTCATACGATGGACGGCCGCCGGGTAGCGCCCGTGCGCAACGACGTCGCTTCGGTCACCGTGCTGGCGCGCACCTGCATGGATGCCGATGCCTGGGCCACCGCGCTGCTGGTCGCCGGGCCGGACGAGGGGCAAGACATGGCGCGTCGCCTGGGACTCGAGGCACTGTGGCTGCTGCGCCGCGAAGGCACATTGGTGG
>JAHCKU010000569.1 GCA_026125625.1 Burkholderiales bacterium
GAAGACTTGTCGAGGTCAAAGCTGAGGCGAGGCACCGCCCCCTTGTCCGCTCGAGCGCAGAGACTGATACAGCCGTTCCGTGGTGGCCGAGGGCTGTAGCCCCAGCATCACGGACAGCGTCTGGCGCAGACGGCGATAGGCGGCGATGGCTTCGGTACGCCGGTCCAGCGCTGCATAGCAGCGCATCAGACCCTGGTGGAAAGGCTCGATCACCGCGTCTGCTTCCAGCCCGCGCAGATACCAGCCGATGGCATCATCGTAACGGCCGCTCGACTCCAGTTGGCGTCCCAGCTCGCCCAGTGCATGTACGAACTTCGCCCGCAGGCGCTCGCGCATGGCTATGGCAAAGCTTGCGTCGCTGTCGTCGGGTAGGAAGGCGCCTCGGTAGAGCGCGAGCGTACGCTCAGTGTTCGCGGTATCGACGTCAGATCCAGTGGTCACTCCGGTAACACTGCTGTGCCCCTGCACGTGATTGTCTGCGACATTCACTACGGTGCCGGTGAACTTCCACCCCCGGTGTGGAATTCGATGCTGTCCGACTTGGGTAGCTGTTGCGCGACGGCGGTGCCGGATGCAGTGAACATGCCCGCCGCGGCGAGCAGAGTGACCAATGTGCTGCCGAATCTTTTTGTCATGATTTGCGCTCCTTCGGTGATGAGGAATCGCCTTCGGCACCGCTAGTACGCCGGCGCGGAGGCGCGGATGCCGAAGCGGGAGGTGGCCGTCGAATCGCCTGCCACAGCTCCTCCATGGTCTGGAACGGCACGGTGCGGCCGCTTTGCACCTCCTGCACCGTGCCTGTCAGCACGCCTGCCTGCTGCCGGTACACCTTGACCACGTAGCTGCGTAGATGATGCACGCCTGCTCCTCCCGCTCGGAGCGCCCACGGTAGCTGCGGCCCAGCTACTTTTCGCCTACGGATTCGACGCTCGCGCAGTGATGGTGGCAAGATTGGTCAACCGACAGGAGTGCATATGGCCGTCGACACCCTTGCAAGCCCGAAAGGCAAATTGGTCATCCGCAACATCGGACTGCTGCTGTCGGGTGACCTCGATCGTCCGATCCTCGATGCCGATACGGTGATCGCGGTCGACGGCGTGATCACCGCGGTCGGCAAGGAGAAGGATTGCGACGTCGGCCAGGCGGACACCGTGATCGACGCCAGGCGCACCTGTCTGGCGCCGGGGCTGATCGACAGCCACGTGCATCCGGTGTTCGGCGACTGGACGCCGCGCCAGAATCAATCGGGCTGGATCGATTCCACACTCAACGGTGGCGTGACGACCATGATCTCCGCCGGCGAGGTGCACCTGCCCGGCCGGCCGAAGGACATCGTCGGCCTGAAAGCGCTGGCGATCACCGCACAGCGCGCCTTCCACAACTTCCGCCCGGGTGGAGTGAAGGTGCTGGCCGGCGCTCCGGTCATCGAGCACGGCATGACCGAGTCCGACTTTGCCGAGCTGGCCGCGGCCGGCGTGCATCTGCTGGGTGAGGTGGGACTGGGCTCGGTGAAGGCCGGCGCCGAGGCACGGCAGATGGTGGCCTGGGCACGCAAGCACGGCATCCAGAGCACCATCCACACCGGCGGGCCATCGATTCCCGGCTCCGGACTGATCGACAAGGACGTGGTGCTGGAGGCCGACGCCGACATCATCGGCCACATCAACGGCGGCCACACGGCGCTGCCGGACGAGCAGATCCTCTGCCTGTGCGAGCAGTGCCAGCGCGGCATC
>JAHCKU010000057.1 GCA_026125625.1 Burkholderiales bacterium
CCACGACGCATGTAAGCCAGGACGTGGCACGCCAGTCGGACGACCTGAGCGCTGCCGCTGCGTCCATCCAGGAGGTGACGGTGAGCATCACGCACATCGCGGACGTCGTGAAGGATTCCGAAACCGTGCTGGCAAGCGCAGACGTGCGTTCGGCCGAGAGCGCGGAATCCGTCGAGCGGGTCAAGCGGGAAATCGCGCGGGTCGCGGACACGATGGGCCACCTGTCGACGGTGGTGAGCCGCCTTGGCAGCCGGTCGGAGGAAATCGCGGGCATCGTGGGTGCGATCAAGGACATTGCCGATCAGACCAACCTGCTGGCGCTGAACGCAGCCATCGAAGCGGCGCGTGCCGGAGAACAGGGCCGCGGCTTCGCAGTGGTGGCGGACGAGGTACGCAAGCTGGCGGAGCGCACATCGCAGGCGACGGTGGAGATCGGTCGGATGATCGAGTCGATCCGCACGGAGATGGGAAGCGCGGTAAGCGGGATGAGCGAGGCGCAGGATATCGTGTCCTCGAGCGTGTCGCTGGTGGAGGTCGCGACCGACGGAATTCAGGGAATCCGGGCGCAGATGAGCGACGTGGTGTCACGAATGAAGGACATTTCGGGTGCCACGGCCGAGCAAGCGGCCGCAACCAACGACATGGCGCAGCGCGCGGAGCAGGTCAACGTTGTGATCCAGGCGAGCAGCGCGGCACTGCGCGAAACCGAATCCTCGCTGCAAGCCACGAGCGAGCGCGCCGAGAGCCTGGGCCGATCGGTTGCGAGATTCCGGCTATGAATGCCCGGCGCGGTTCGATCTCCGAGGGTCAGTAGAGTGCGCAGTTACTGAACGCTCGGGCAGCGTTCTTCACGCATGCGTCAGCAAGCTCGCCGCTCAGGTGCGAAACGGGCGGCGGTGGTGTTCATGTCTGTCTCCCCTTTGGGTGCTGGGTGCGAGGGAATTCAGGTGCCGTTGAAACGGGTGCGGCGCTTGTCGTGGAAGGCCTCCACACCTTCGCGGAAATCGTTGGAGCTGCGCAAGCGCGAGTAGCAGTGACTTTCGAGCTCGATGGCGATCGGCAGCGATGGGCCCCCGGTATCGTTGAGCAGCTTCTTGGCGGTGCGCTGAGCCAGCGGCGAGAAGCCTCGCAGTTCGCCGACCAGCGCGTCGGTGACGGCTTCCAGTGGGAGACGTCGCCCGCCGAATCCTGGCTGCGGGTAAGGTGCCCGATCGCAGCCTCGATGCGCAGCACATCGACATAGACCAGAAGAGTAACCCGTGTGTCACGCTGAAACAGCGTGAAGAAATGCGCTCGCGACAAGCCAGTGGAGGCGGCCAGGCCGTCGACATCGAGTTCCCGCGCCATGCCTTGGCGCATCAGCCCGATGACTTGGCGAATGCGCGGGTCCATGGCCACCGGGAGCTTACTGCGCAGCAGGCTGGACAGGTCGCGCCAACCCGAGTAGCTCTCGACCATGGCGATGATGAGAAGGTGCTGTCGGCGCCACCTGCCTTGATGAGAGTGTGGCAATGGTGATGGGCGTGACTCACCAGCGGCACGTCCATGTCGAGCAAGGCGACACGGCCAAAGCGGCCCTGGAAGATTTTGATGGCAGAAGACAAAGGCAGACTCCTGCGACCAAGTCAAATTGGTTGAGGTCCGGTGCCCTTGAACGGGGTTGTCACACGACAATTCCATTGAATATATTGCTGCTGGCGGCATACCGGCGGTGCCGAGTGGTAAGCTCACCAGAATGCCGAACATTTCATCATTCGATGCTCCCGGTTGCCCGGGGCTCGATCCACGCTGGACATCCAGCGCCAAGTGCGGTGTCGGGACGTCGCTCGGATCAGGCGGACGGATCTGGTTCACCGTCAGCCACGGGATACTCAACGAGATCTACTATCCGCGGGTTGATCAGGCCTGCACGCGCGACATGGGCTTCATCGTCACCGGCACGGACGGATTTCTGTCGGAGGAGAAGCGCCACGCTCATCACCAGATCGCCTGGCTGGTGGACGGCGTGCCAGCCTTTCGCCTGACGAACACCTGTCTGCACGGCCGCTACCGCATCGACAAGGAGATTCTCGCCGACCCGCGGCGTGAGGTTGTTCTGCAGCGCATCCGGTTCACGCCTCTGCAGGGTACGCTTGCCGACTATGCGATGTTTGCCCTGTGCGCGCCGCACCTTGCCAATGGCGGCGGCGACAACACCGCCTGGCTCGGCGAGATGCGCGGCAGGCCGATGCTGTTCGCCGAGCGCAACGGCGCCGCGCTGGCGATGGCCTGCTCCATTGCCTGGCACAAACGATCAGTGGGATTCGTCGGCTGTTCCGATGGCTGGCAGGACCTGTGGCGCCATCACCGCATGGAGTGGAGCTACGACCGCGCCACACGGGGCAATGTCGCGCTGACCGGCGAAGTCGATCTGGATGCGTGTGGCGGTGAGTTTTCGATCGCCATCGGCTTTGGACGCAGCTTCAGTGAAGCAGCGCATCGCGTGGCGGCGAGCCTGTTTGACGGCTTCGACCAGGCCGCCGCCGAGTACGCAAGGCACTGGCAAGCATGGCAGCACACGCTGCGCCCTCTGGCGGGCGGGACGCCACAGGTGCGCGATCTCTACCGTCTCTCCACCGCGGTGGTGCGCACCCATGAGTCGCAGCACTTTCCGGGGGCATTCATCGCCAGCCTTTCCATCCCCTGGGGTGCATCGAAGGGCGACGGCGATCTGGGTGGCTATCATCTGGTATGGCCGCGCGATCTCGTCGAGAGCGTAGGCGGGCTGCTCGCCGCCGGCGCATGCAGTGACGTCCATCGTGCGCTGCGTTATCTCGCCGTCACGCAGGAAGCAGACGGGCATTGGCCACAGAACATGTGGCTCGACGGCACCGCCTACTGGCATGGCATCCAGATGGATGAAACCGGCTTCCCGATTTTGCTCGTCGACCTGGCGATGCGGCACGGGCTGCTCAATGATGCCGAGCGGTTGCGCCTCTGGCCCATGGTGCGCCGTGCCGCCGGGTTCCTGACGCGCAACGGTCCGGTCACGCAACAGGATCGCTGGGAAGAGGATCCGGGCTACTCGCCCTTCACGCTGGCGGTCGAAGTGGCGGCGCTGCTTTGCGCGGCCGATCTCGCGCAACTGCACGAGCCGGCGCTGGCCGAATATCTCAGGGACACAGCCGACGCCTGGAACGACTGCATCGAGCGCTGGACCTATGTCGTGGGCACCCCGCTCGCGAACCGGATTGGCGTCGAGGGTTACTACGTGCGCATCGCACCCCCCGAGGTGGCCGAGGCCGCTTCACCAACCACCGGCTTCGTGCCGATCAAGAATCGACCGCCCGCGCAGAGCCGCGCGCCGGCCGCAGAGATAGTGAGTCCCGATGCGCTGGCACTGGTGCGATTCGGGCTGCGGGCTGCCGACGATCCGCGCATCACCCACACGGTCAAGGTCATTGATGCCCTGCTCAAGGTGGCGACGCCGAACGGTCCGGCCTGGCGCCGCTACAACGGTGATGGCTACGGCGAGCACGAAAATGGCACCGCCTTCGATGGCACGGGGATCGGCCGGCCCTGGCCACTGCTGACCGGCGAGCGCGCGCACTACGAACTCGCCGCCGGCCGCCCGGCGCAAGCCGAAGCCCTGCGCACGGCTTTCGCGAGCTTTGCCAACGAAGGGGGATTGTTGCCCGAGCAGGTCTGGGATGCACCCGATCGACCTGAGCAGGCATTGTATTTCGGCAAGGCCTCCGGCTCGGCCATGCCGCTCACCTGGGCACACGCCGAGTACCTCAAGCTCTGCCGCTCGCTCGACGACGGCCAGGTGTTCGATACACCGCCACAACCCATCAAGCGCTACCAGGAACAGAAGGTCGTGTCGCCATTCTGGATCTGGCGCTTCAATCACAAGTGTAGGTCGGTTCCGGCCGGCAAGCGACTGCGCATCGAGGTCCTGGCGCCTGCGCTGGTGCATGCAAGCGTCGACGGCTGGCAAACCGTAACGGATCTGGCGACGCGCGACACCGGGATTGGCATCCATGGGGTCGATATCGCAACAGAAACTCTGCCGGAGGGTGCACAGATCGACTTCACCTTTTACTGGCCACTCGCCAAACGGTGGGAGGGCGTCGACTATTCGGTTCGCATCGCCCCACCACTGCCCGACGGAGGCGGACTTCGATGAATCACGCTGCCCATGCTGATGCACTGGTCTTCTTCGGCGCCACCGGCGATCTTGCCTACAAGAAGATATTCCCGGCGTTGCAGGCGATGATTCGCCGCGGGCATCTCGAGGTACCCATCATCGGTGTCGCCAAGTCGGGATTCACGCTCGATCGCCTGCGTGAACGTGTCGTCGCCAGCCTGCAGGAGTATGGCCATGGCCTGGGCGATGCCTCCTCCGGCAAGCTCATTGGGCTGCTGCGCTACATCGACGGCGACTACAACGAGCCCTCAACGTTTGCCGCGCTCCGTGAAGCGCTCGGCAGCGCACATCGACCCGCCCACTATCTCGCCATCCCGCCGCACATGTTCCCGGTGGTCATCGACAACCTCAAGCGCAGCCGGTGCGCGATGAATGCGCGCATCATCGTCGAGAAACCCTTTGGCCGCGACCTTGCCTCCGCCCGCCGTCTCAACAAGATTGTCCACACCGTGTTTTCCGAGTCGCAGGTGTTCCGCATCGACCATTATCTCGGCAAGGAGGCCGTGCAAAACCTCATTGTGTTCCGCTTTGCGAACACCTTCCTCGAGCCCATCTGGAATCGCAACTACGTCGAGAGCGTGCAAATCACCATGGCCGAGAGTTTCGGCGTCGAAGGCCGCGGCGCGTTCTACGATGAGGTGGGCGCCATTCGCGACGTCGTGGAGAATCATCTCATGCAGGTGGTCGGGTTCCTCGCGATGGAGCCACCGGCAACCACGCATCACGAATCAATCCGCGACGAGATCGTGAAGGTATTTCGTCAGACGCGGCCACTTGCGCCGGCCGATGTCGTGCGCGGACAGTTCGATGGCTACCGCGAGGAGCATGGCGTCGCCCCTGCATCCAACGTCGAGACCTTCGCCGCGCTGCGTCTTGCCATCGATTCGTGGCGCTGGGACGGCGTGCCCTTTTTCATTCGTGCCGGCAAGTGCCTGCCAGTCACAGCCACAGAAGTGGTCGTGCAGCTCAAACGTCCGCCCGTGATCCGCCTTGCACCCGGCAAGGGGAACCATGTGCGACTGCGGCTCACACCAGAATTGAGCATCGGCCTCGGTGCGCAGGTGAAGATTCCGGGTGAAGAGCTGATCGGCGAACCGATCGAGCTTGCGCTGGTTCATCATGCTTCGGGTGAGGAGATGACGGCCTACGAACGACTGATCGGCGACGCACTGGCTGGCGATGCGACGCTGTTTGCGCGTCAGGACGCGGTGGAAGCCGCGTGGACAGTGGTCGACCAAGTGGTCGACGAACCCACGCCGGTCCACAGCTACGCAAGGAACACCTGGGGCCCCGCGGCGGCCAATAAGCTCACCACCGAAGTGGGCGGATGGGTGCAACCCACGGTGAGCGCAGTATGAATATCCTCACTATCGATATCGGGGGAACCCACGTCAAGATGCTCGCATCGGGTGCGAGGAAACCGCGTCGGTTCGACTCGGGGCCTGGCCTCACACCGCGGACTCTCGTCGAGAATGTGAAGAAGTCGACGAGTGATTGGCCCTGTCACGTCATCTCGATCGGCTATCCGGGGCTCGTCGTGCATGGGCGAATTGCCGCAGAGCCCTGGAACCTCGGCCACGGTTGGGTGGGCTTCGCCTTTCGATCTGCCTTTGGCTGTCCGGTCAAAGTCATGAATGACGCGGCGATGCAGGCGCTCGGCAGCTATGAGGGCGGACGCATGCTGTTTCTGGGTCTCGGCACCGGACTCGGCTCAGCCATGATCGTGGATGGACAGATCACGCCAATGGAGCTCGCACACATGCCCTATCGCAAGGGCCGCAGCTATGAGGACTACGTGGGCGCCACGGGCCTCGCCCGCCTGGGCAAGCAGAAGTGGCGCAAGCACGTGCTGTCAGTCGTGGAGATCCTGCGCGCGGCGCTCGAACCAAATGACGTCGTCCTCGGCGGTGGCAACGCGAAGCGCTTGCGCAAGTTGCCGCAGGGCGTGCGGCTTGGGGCGAACAAAAATGCCTTCATCGGCGGGTTCCGGTTATGGCAGGCACCAGCAAAGGCGAAGTTGAAGACGAGGAGCGGACAATGAAGATTGGAATGATCGGGCTCGGCCGAATGGGAGCCAACATGGCGCGCGGGCTCCTGCACGCAGGCCATGAGTGCGTGGTGTTCGATCGATCGCAGCGGGCGGCTTTGTATCTTCAGCGCTCGGACCGGTTCAGGTAGCCCGAGCAGCCTCTGGGATGTTTGAAGCCCGCCTCTGAGCACTAGGCACCTGAGCTGGACCGTCCTTATCTTGCAGCCCGAACGGTTGCAGGAACCTGAAGTTGGCATAGACAAGGATGGGCGAAAGTCCAGCCATCGGCGGCTGCGCACACATGGGCTCGACTCCGTACTGGTCGCGGTGGGCATCGATGAAGGCTACCATCACTTCTCGCGCCGATCGAGCTCCGCCTGGGCGAAAAAAGCCGACGCCTTGCGCAGGATCCCGTTGGTCCGGCGCAGTTCCCTGTTCTCGCGCTCGAGCGCCTTGAGCCGCTCACGCTCATCGCTGGCCAGAGGCTAGGCTTGCCTCCAAGATCACGCTCGGCTTGCCGCACCCATTTGCGCAGCGTCTCGCTGGCGCGATCGAGGACATCGCCACCCACTGCGAGGCGTACTCGTGCCGGTGCTCCAACACCAGCCCCACCGCACGCTCTTTGACTTCAGGGGAATGCCTGTTGGGCGTCTTCATAGACCGGGTTCGAGACGAATTGTCCTGAGCCGGTGCGGTGATGTTGAATGCCGTGCATTTCGGATTCGGAGTGGGTTTCGGGTAAGTGTGCGTTGTCCTCGGCTACTGTCGTCTACACCTCAGCCCATGCCTTCCCGCGCTGTGCCAGCACCTCGCGATATATTGTAAGGTTGCCTTCCACCATGCTGTCGGGCGAGAACTCGCTTGCCACCAATGCACGCCCGGCCTCTCCCATCTGCTGCGCGAGCGCCGGATCACGCAACAGGCGCGCGATCGCCTGACCCAGTGCCGCTGCATCGCCGGGCGGCACCAGCACGCCGTTGAGCCCGTCGCGCACGGCCTCCGGAATGCCACCGGCACGGCAGGCGACGATCGGCACACCGGCGGCCGAGGCCTGCAGCAGCGACACGCCGAGCCCTTCACGAAAGGCAGGATGCACCAGCAGATCGAGGCACGGCAGGATGCGCGGCAGATCCGGCCGGAAGCCGGCGAGTTGCACCTGCGACTGCATGCCGCGCGTCGCGATCGCCTCGCGCAGCGGCCGCTCCAGCGGTCCCTTGCCGAAGAACAGCACGCGCAGCTCGGGAAACTCCTGCAGCAGCGACGGCAGCGCTTCCAGCAGCACCAGGTGTCCCTTGCGCTCGATCAGCTGCGCCACCACGCCCAGCGTGCGGCTGTGTTCCTGCAGTCCGAACTGCGCACGAAACCAGGCCTTGTCCGCGGGTCCCTGATACGGCGTGGCGTCCACCACGCTGCGCACCACGCGCAGGCGTTGCGGCGACAAGCCCTCTGCCAGCTTGACCTGGGCGATGCCATCCGAGATGGCGATGACACGATCGTGCAGGCGGTACTTGAGGCGCACCCACCAGGCCGGCTCGGGATTGTCCTGGCGGCGCGAGTACACCACCGGCAATCCGCGCAGGCGGGCGGCGATGCCGCCCATGACATCTGCCCCGATGCGGCTGTGCAGATGCACGATGTCCGGTCGCACGCGGCGCATCAGTCGATACAGCCGTGGTGCCATGAGCAGATCCATGTCGCCCCACATCGGCATGGCATGCACTTGTGCGAACGGCGCGGCAGCGCGGCTCAGATCGCTGTCGCGCGGACATGCCAGCACGTTGTGGATGCCGCGCGCGTGCAGGCCTTCGAGCAGATACAGCACCTGCTGCGCGCCGCCGTACAGATTGCGTCCGGCTTCGACGTGCAGGACCTTCAAGCGTCCCGCCTCGGGTCGAGGCGATTTGCCGGCGGCGTTTCTCCAGAGAAGCGGGTCATGTCATGCGGGTCGAAGATGCGAACGAGCCCGCAAGACTACCATTGCCGTAACCTGAACAGGCGCCGGGCAACCTGCATCAGCGCCGCGCAGTCTTTTTTCGGCAGCCCCTACGGGGCGCTGCCGCCGCCTCCCACTCGATACGGCGGCGGGACGCCCAGCATGCGCACCACGTGATCGGGTGCCGCCTCACCTGCACCACCCTTCTTCGGCATGCCTTGCACGAACGGCAGCAGCTGCAGCCTGGCGATGGTGGTCACACGCCGCAGCTCGGCGACGGGATGATGATGCTCGTCCACGCGCAGGTCGATCAGCGGATAGTCCTCGGTATCGACCACCATGAGCGCGGCCGACTGCCGTCCGCGCTTGTCGCCGCCGGCCGCCTCGCCGGCTTCCAGTGCCAGCAGCAGGCGCTCGGCGAGGTCGAGCGGCTCGCTGTCGGCCAGTGCACGCGCCATGTTGTCGATGGTGGCACCGCTGACCAGCATATTGCCCTGCACTGCGAAGCCGGGCTGGACGATGTGACCGAACCAGTCGGTGCAGGCCTTGCCCGACCACGCGGCAGCGCGTCCCTGCGCATCGACCATACCGATCTGCCGCAGATCGCGCGCCTCATCGCCGGCCATGACCTGGTCGAGCGCTTCCGCGGCCGAAGTACCCTGCTGCATCAGGCGCAAGGCATCCAGGGCGAGGTAGGGATTGACCCACGACTGCGTCGACACTGCACCGATGCGGGCGCGTGCGAACGGACACATCGATCCGACCGCCGGCACGGCGGTGGCCACGGTGACACCCAGCTGGCCGGTGCGCGGACAGCGAGCGACGACGGAGAAGGTCATGACGTCATTCCTCGAATGATCGGTGAGATGCCGGCGGCGAAGTACACCAGAAAGCTACTGCAAGATGTCTCGCTGCGCTCGACATGACACCGATGTAGGGCCATGACACCGATGCAAGGTATCGCCCCTCCCGTGATGCCATCCCTCCCACAATGCCATCCCTCCTGCGGTGTCATCCCGAGCGAATGCGAGGGATCCTGCTTTTCGTACGCACCACCACCATGCATCCCGCTCAAACGCTCAAGTGCTCGGTGATGCTCGCTTCCGCCCGCGCATCGTGCACGCTGCCCTGGTCCACCACCTCGCCCAGCTTGAGCACCGCATAGCGATCGGCCACCGCCAGCGCGAAGCGCACGTGCTGCTCGATCAGCAGAATGGAGACGTTGGTCGCATCGCGCTCGGCGCGCAGCACTGCAG
This sequence comes from Burkholderiales bacterium, assembly GCA_026125625.1. GTDB lineage: Bacteria > Pseudomonadota > Gammaproteobacteria > Burkholderiales > SHXO01 > SHXO01. Next base: position 9,408 of record JAHCKU010000057.1, read on the forward strand.
CCAGCTTCTCGATCACCGACGGCTGCAGCCCTTCGGTGATCTCGTCGACCAGCATCAGGCGCGGCTTGCACATGAGCGCACGCGCCACCAGCAGCATCTTCTGCTCCCCACCCGAGAGTGTGCCCGCGCGCTGCTTGAGACGTTGCGGAATGAACGGAAAAAACTGGCCGATGCGTGCCACGCCTGCCTGCATGACCCTGTCGTCGCGCAATGCCAGGCGCAGATTGTCCTCGACCGTCAGATCCTGAAACAACGCCTGCTCCTGCGGTGTATAGGCGAGCGCCTTGCGCGCGATGCGATGCGGAGGCTGGCCGGTGATGTCCTCGCCGAAGGTCTTCACGCTGCCGTCCTTGATCGGCAGGAAGCCCATGATGGTCTTGAGCAGCGTGCTCTTGCCCATGCCGTTCTTGCCCAGCAAACAGAAGATCTCACCCGGCCGGATCGACAGGTCGACCTCGCGCACCACCATCGCCTCACCGTAACCGCTGCTCACGCGCGCGAGCTCGAGGGCCGTGGTGCTGCTCACGCCTTCCCTCCCGCGCTGTCCATGGTGCCGCCGCCGGCGTAGATGGTGCGCACCAGCTCCGAGTTCACCACCTCGGCCACGGTGCCGTCGAGCACGATCTGTCCCTGATGCAGCACGATCACACGCGAGCTGATCTCGCGCACGAAGTCCAGATCGTGCTCGACCAGCAGGATGCACAGGCCCTCGTGCGCGGTCAGCTCGGTCAGGATCTGGCCGATCAGTGCCCGCTCCGGCTTGGTCAGCCCGGCGGTGGGCTCGTCCAGCAGCACCACGCTCGGCTCCAGCGCCAGCACCATCGCCAGCTCCAGCGCCTGCTTCTGCCCGTGCGACAGATAGCGCGCCTGCGTGGCCATGCGCTGATCCAGCCCGGTGGCCTGCATCACCTTCACCACTGCAGCCGGGACCTGCAGCGTGTCGGCACGGCCGGTGAAGTGCGGCCGCTGCAGGCGCGTGCGCGCGATGCGCATCGCCTCGGCCACGGTCAGCGTGTCGAACACGTTCGCGGTCTGGAACTTGCGCCCCACGCCATAGCTCACGCACTCGTACGGCGGGCGCCGGCCGATGTCGCGATCGTTGATCAGGATGCTGCCGCTGGAGCGCTCGCCGCCGTCGGCGATGCAGCGGATGAGCGTGGTCTTGCCGGCACCGTTCGGTCCGACCAGACTGAGCAGCTCGCCGCGTCGCGCGTTGAAACGGATGCCCTCCAGCACCTTCAGGCTGCCGAAGTGCTTGCGCACGTCCTGGATGTCGAGCGCGTGCTGTCCGCCGCCGGACAGGCCGGCGAAGGGCTCGGCAGCCACCGCCTGCAGCACGGGAACGTCAGCCTCGCTCGCGCTGCGTCCATCGCGGCGTCTGAACGGTCGCATGAACAGCGGCATCAGGCCCTGCGGCAGGGCCACGATCACCACCACGAAGGCGAAGCCGATGATCAGCTTCCACACGAACGGCAGGTTGCCGCTGAGGTAGGCCGTGCCCAGGTCGATGACCAGCGTGCCGATCACCGGGCCGAGCAGCGTCCCGCGTCCACCCAGCGCCACCCAGATGATCAGCTCGGTTCCGAACACGAAACCGGCGTACTCCGGCGCCACCACCATCTGCACACCGGCGAACGCGTAGCCGGCCACGGCGGCGATGGCGGCGCATGCCATCAGCAGCAGGATCTTCAGGCGCGAGACGTTGATCCCCAGATACTCGCAGCGCGCCTCGTTCTCGCGGATGGCCACCAGCACGCGCCCGGCATCGCTGTGCACGAAGATCCATGCTGCGGCGGTGAGCACGACCAGGAAGGCACCGGCGATCCAGAACCACGCCTCGATCGACACATCGAAGCTCTCGAAGCCCGACAGGCCGCTGCTCGAACCGGTGAACTGCCCACCCGAATAGAGCAGCTGCGCCACCACGATCGGCAGCACCAGGGACACGACCGATGCATACAGCGGCGAGGCGCCGTGATAGAACGACAGCCAGCCGACGATGGCCGCAATCAGCATCGCCACGAAGATGGCCGCTGCAAAAGCGAGCAGCGCGTGCTCGGTGCTGAAGCCCATGTGCGTGAAGATCAGGCCGGCGGCGTAGGCACCGATGCCGAAGAACGCGGACTGGCCGAAGGTGAG
>JAHCKU010000570.1 GCA_026125625.1 Burkholderiales bacterium
TGCTGGAGGTCGACGTACAAACTGCCACGGTGTTCCTGGATCCGAGTGCCAATCCCGAGCTCAATCGACGCCTGCTGGCCAGCACCCCGATTCGCTTCATCAGCAATGAGGAAGGCGTTCGCGTTCAGTTCCAGGCATCCAGGATCGAAAGCACGACATTTCAGGGCCGGCCGGCCTTGCGCATTGCACTGCCTGCCAGTCTGCACAAGGTGCAGCGGCGCGAGTACTACCGCATGCCGACCCCCATCATGAATCCGGTCAAGTGCATGATCCCTGTTGCCGGGGACGAGACTTTGGAGATGCCGCTGACCGATATCAGTCTCGGGGGTCTGTGCCTGGCAGGCGAGTTCGGGAGTGCCCCGCCCGCGCTTGGAACCGTGCTGGAGGGCTGCCGCATCCAGCTGGGTACCGCCGGTGCACTACGCATCGACCTGTACGTGCGCAACACCTATCTGGTCACGCTCAGGAACGGCAGCTACAGCCGCCGTACCGGTTGCCAGTTCCTCGCCATCACCCCACAGCAGGAAGCACTGGTGCAGCGCTACGTCATTCTTCTGGAGCAACAGCAGCGGCGCGCCAAGAGTGGCTAGCGGGCCGTTGCAAAACTACTGCGCGGAGCTGAGGCGGGGTTGCGCGGGGCTCGGAATCCTCATCAACGGCGCAACCATTGCGCAGCATCGAGTGCGAAATAGGTCAGCACCCCATCCGCGCCGGCGCGCTTGAAGGCCAGCAGCGATTCCAGCACGCACTTGCGCTCTTCCAGCCAGCCGTTCTGGAAAGCTGCCTTCAGCATCGCGTATTCCCCGCTGACCTGGTAGACGAAAGTCGGCACCCCGAACCGATCCTTCACGCGACGCACGATATCGAGGTAAGGCATGCCGGGCTTGACCATCACCATGTCGGCGCCCTCCTGCAGATCCAGCCCCACCTCCCACAGCGCCTCGGCGCCGTTGGCCGGATCCATCTGATAGGTCAGCTTATCGGCCTTGCCGAGATTTGCGGCGGAACCGACGGCATCCCGGAACGGCCCATAGAAGCCCGACGCATATTTGGCCGAATACGCCATGATGCGAGTATGGATGAACCCGGCGGCGTCCAGAGCGCTGCGCAGCGCACCCACCCGGCCATCCATCATGTCCGATGGAGCCACGATATCGACGCCGGCTTCAGCCTGAGTGAGCGCCTGCTTACAAAGAATTGCGATGGTCTCGTCGTTGAGGATATGCCCATCCTGATCCAGGACACCGTCCTGGCCGTGGCTGGTGTAGGGATCGAGTGCGACATCGGTCATGACCCCCAAGCCCGGGAATAGGCGCTTGAGCTCCTTGACCACGCGCGGTATGAGCCCTGCCCCGTTCGCAGCTTCGATCCCATCCGGCGTCTTGAGCGCCGGCTCGATGGCAGGGAACAGGGCCAGCGCCGGAATACCCAAAGCAAGGCAGCGCTCGGCCACGGACAGCAGGCGGTCCAGCGACAGACGGTTCACGCCCGGCATCGAAGCCACCGGTTGAACGACGTTGCTGCCTTCGACCACGAAGACGGGGTAGATCAGGTCGTCGGCGGTGAGCGTATGTTCACGCGCCAGACGCCGGGAAAAATCGTCGCGGCGCAGGCGGCGCATGCGCCGCCGTGGATAGCTACCTAGAATTTCCATGCTTTGGCCTTTCCCATGAAAGCGTTTCGGGCAGAGGACTCGAGGACGCCCAGAGCTTTTCCCAGACGATCGGGCTTT
>JAHCKU010000571.1 GCA_026125625.1 Burkholderiales bacterium
CTGCGTGCGTTGCTGGATGCCGATCGGTGCGTGCATCCGGCCTCGGTGTTCGATCCCATCTCGGCCCGCATGGCTGCGGACATCGGCTTCGAGCTGGGCATGCTGGCCGGCTCGGTTGCATCGCTTGCCGTGCTCGGCGCACCGGATCTGATCCTGCTCACGCTGTCCGAGTTCGCCGAGCAGGCACGGCGCATCGGCCGCGCTGCAGAACTGCCGTTGCTGTGCGACGCCGATCACGGTTACGGCAACGCGCTCAACGTGATGCGCACCACCGAGGAGCTGGAGGCTGCCGGCGTGGCCGGTTTCTCCATCGAGGACACGCTCCTGCCACAGGTGCACGGCAGCGCCGGCAAGGCGCAGCTGACCTCGATCGAGGAAGGCATCGGCAGGATGAAAGCCGCGCTGGCAGCACGGCGCGACCGTGATCTGGTGATAGCCGGTCGCACCAGCGCACCGTCGATCACCGGAATCGAGGATGCGATCGCGCGCGCCAAGGCATATCAGGCCGCTGGTGTCGACGCGATCTTCCTGGTCGGCGTCAAGACGCGCGCGGATCTCGATGCGATCGCCGGCGAGATCCGTCTGCCGCTCATTCTCGGCGGAGCCGGTGCCGAACTGATGGATCTGCCCTGGCTGGCACAGCGTGGCGTACGCATCTGCCTGCAAGGCCATCAGCCGTTCGCGGCTGCGGTACAGGCGGTGTACACCACCCTGCGCGCGCTGCGCGACGGCACGCCGCCCGGCAAGCTGGAAGGCGTCGCGTCGGACACACTGATGAAGCAGCTGATGCGGCAGGAGGACTACGCGGCGTGGGCGAAGGCGTTCCTGTAGCGGGCAAACACGTCACCCCCCGGTGGATGCCGAGTCCACATGTTGAGAACTGGATTCCGGCTTGCGCCGGAATGACGAATCGAGATTCCGGGCATCCCCGGCATGACGACCCACTTCGTCGCCCCGGCGTAGGCCGGGGCCCAGCAATACGACAGGGCCTTGCTTCATCCCGTCATCCCGAAATTCCTGGCATAAAGCCTGTCCAGCGCCTGCATCGCCGATGCCGGCAACGGCCCGAGGGCCTGGGCCGCCAGCGCCTCGTCCAGGTGCGCCGGCTCGGCCAGGCCGATCACGGCGCAGGCCACGTCGGGGTTGCTCAGCGCGTAGCGCACCGCGGTCTGCGCGCGTGATCCATGCGTCTCACCCAGCTCGGCGAATACCGCGCGAGCGCGCTGCGCCTCCGCCTGCAATTCGGCATCGGTGGTGATGACCACTTCACGCCCGTGCCGCACGTCGCTCGCCAGCACGCCGGCGGCAAAGATGCGAATGGCCATGACCGCCGTTCCCTGCGCCTTGCAGGCAGCGATCACGCCATCGAAGTGATGCCCCCTCCATGCTGGAGGCATGGCACGTGCCGCACTGGGATTGAGCAGGTTGTAGTACACCTGCGCCGCATCGAAGCGCCCGCTCTCGATCACCCGGATGCAACTGGCCGCCTCACCCAGCGCGGTCATGCCGATGTAACGCGTCAGCCCCTGCGCCTGCATGCGCTGCAGGCCATCCGCCGCGCCGCCCAAACGCAGCACCTGCTCGGGCGTGACCGCGCCGTCGCCACCCTGCGCAGTGATGGGGTTGTGCAGCAGGAGCAGATCCACGCTGCCGCGATCCAGCCGTTCCAGACTCTGCTGCACGCTGCGTTCGATCTGGCCGGGGATGTCGTCGAGCTGCGCAGGATCGAGA
>JAHCKU010000572.1 GCA_026125625.1 Burkholderiales bacterium
GGCACGGCGTGACCACCGCGGTGTTCGGCAACTGTGGCGTGGGCTTCGCGCCGGTGCGCCCCGGCAGCGAGCGCTACCTGATCCAGCTGATGGAAGGCGTGGAGGACATCCCCGAGACGGTGCTGGCCGAGGGTATCGAGTTCCGCTGGGAGAGCTTTGCGCAGTACCTGGATGCGCTGGAGGCGATGCCGCGCATCATGGACATCGGCGCGCAAATCCCGCATGCAGCGCTGCGCTTCTACGTGATGGGCGATCGCGGCGCCGATCACGCATCCCTGCCCAGCGAAGACGAGATCGAGCGCATGGGTGTGCTGGTGGAAGAGGCCCTGCGCGCCGGCGCGTTGGGCTTCACCACCTCGCGCACCATCAAGCACAAGACCAAGGACGGACGCTATACGCCGAGCCTGTCCGCGCGCGAGCCGGAGCTGGCCGGTATCGCACGCGCCATGCGCCGCGCCGGCAGCGGCGTGCTGGAAGTCAATTCCGACTTCGACGACGGCGACTTCGAGATCCTGCGCGGCATCGCCGAGATGGCTGGCCGGCCGCTGTCGGTGCTGCTGCTCCAGGTGCACAACGCGCCGCAACTGTGGCGCGAGACTCTGGCCGGCATCCACGCCGCGCGCCGCAACGGACAGGAAGTGAACGGGCAGGTGGGCTCACGTCCCATCGGCATGATGATGGCGCTCGAAGGCAGCATCCATCCCTTCGTCACCCACCCGCTGTGGGAGGAACTGGAAGCGCTCGCGCCGCAGGCGCGCGTGCGGCGCCTGGAAGGCGATGCCGAGCTGCGCCGCCGGCTATGGGCGGAGCTGCCCGATAACGGTCACACGCGCTGGATCGCCGGCATGCTGCCGCGCACCTTCAAGCTGCGCGAGCCGCTCGACTACGAGCCGGACATGAAGGACGGCGTGATCGAGGAAGCGAAGCGGCTGAACCGCAACCCGTTCGACCTGACGCTGGAATGGCTGCTCGAGCGCGACGGCAAGCAGATCCTATTCCACACCTTCGAGAACTACTGGGAGGGCGATCTGAGTGTGGTCGGTGCATTGCTGGAAGACGAGGCGACCGTATGCGGTCTGGGTGATGCCGGTGCGCACGTCGGCTACATGTGCGATGCCAGCAGCGCGACCAGCATGCTCACGCAATGGACGCGCGAGCCGCGTCGCGGCCACCGCAACCTGCCGCTGGAATTTCTGGTCAAGAAGCAGACCGCCGACACCGCACGCGCCTACGGCCTGCATGATCGCGGCGTGATCGCGCCCGGCTACCGCGCCGACTTCAACCTCATCGACTTCGACGCGCTGCGCGTGACCATGCCCGAGCTGGTTTACGACCTGCCCGCAGGGGGGCGGCGCATGATCCAGCGCGCCGATGGCTACCGGCACACTTTCGTCGCAGGCGTCGAGGTCATGCGCGACGGCGTGGCGACTGGAGCGTTGCCGGGGAAGCTGATTCGGGGGTCGCAGGGGCGGTGAGATAAGGAGGCTGGCGGTGATGTGTTTGGCTTGGCTTTAGGATGCATAAAGGGGGCTGAAAAAGATGGGCATGTGTGAAAACAAAGGTGGAGTGCAAAGGGTGGTTTTATGCTTTTAGGATAGACACTTCTAGTTTGGGTATCGTGAGCCGAGGCCGCGTAATGTCGTCCACAATGACAACCGAAGTTCCCGTCGCGCTCCGCGCTCCGCGCTCCGCGCGCCGGCGCCCGGTCATTGCAAG
>JAHCKU010000573.1 GCA_026125625.1 Burkholderiales bacterium
AGGCGGCGGCCAGCATCAGCAGGAGCAGGGCCGGGCGGATCGACACGGGTTCGTCAGCAGGCTTCACACGCGCTCGGCACTCTTTTCCGCGATCAGCCCGGTCGGCCGCCATGCCATCAACAGAATCACCAGGGCGAAAGCGAATACGTCCTTGTAGGCCGGAACGCTGAACCACACAGCACCCAGCGTCTGCAACGCCGCGAACAGGAAGCCGCCGAGTACGGCGCCGTAGAGATTGCCCAGACCGCCGACCACCGCGGCGCTGAACCCGATGACCCCGAGCAGCAGACCCATGCTGAAGTTGATCTCGTTGTAATACAGGCCGGCCGTCACCCCCGCCAGTGCGGCGAGCGCCGATCCCAGGGCGAAGGTGACGAGCACCACCAGCTGGAAGTTCATCCCCATCAGACGCGCGGTCTCGCTGTCCTGGGCCACGGCACGGATCGCCAGACCCAGCCTGGTGCGCGTCACCAGCAGATGCACGGCCACGATCGCCGTGACGCCGACGGCAAGCAGAATGAGATTGTCATGGCGCAAGGTGAGCGTGCCGATATTCACGGTATCGGTCGGCAGCAGGCGAGGGAAGGGCTTGGGGTTGGCCCCGGCAGGGTAGAACAGGCGGATCGCCTCGCGCAGAACGGTACCGGCCATCAGCGTGATGAGCAGGACGTTGATGGCCGGGGCGTTGCGCAGCGGCAATACCAGCCAGCGTGCCAGCGCCGCGCCAAGCACGCCCATCGCCAGCATTGCCGCCAGCATCACGGCAATGGTGAGCACTGCACCGGATGACACGCCGAGGTCGGTCAGACCGAGATAGGTCATCAGACCGACGAACGCGCCGACCATGAGTACATCGCCATGGGAGAACTTGATCACGTCGAGCACGCCGAAGAACAGCGTGAAGCCGACCGCGACCATCGCGTAGATGATGCCCAGCATCAGGCCGTTGAAGACATACTGCCCGAGCAGTCCGGCATCCATGCGAAGTTCCCGGCGTAGTCGCGATCAGGGCGCGGCCAGCTTGCGCTTGCCGCCGGCGAAATCGCTGTCCTCCCACACGATCCACTTGCCCGCCTGCACCACCAGCTTGGTGACCAGCGGCACCGCGTTCTGCCGGTGATCGTCGAAGGTGATGGTTCCGACCACCGACTGATAGTCGCGCGTGGCGTTCAATGCCTGCCTCACCTTTTTGCGGTCCGGACCGACGCGCTCGATCGCGTCCATGACCAGATTGGCCGCGGCGAAGGCGAACGCGCCGTAGGCCTCCGGCGGATCGTTGTACTTCTGTGCGGCGTACTGCTCCATGAACATCCGTCCGCCCGGCAGCTTCTCGATCGGCGCACCCTCGCGGAACGCGACGGTTCCTTCCGCCAGACGTCCGAGACCGTCGATGTATGCATCGGAGACGATACCGGAGGTACCCTGGAACACTGCCTTCACGCCGAGCTTGTCCATCTGCGTGCGAATGCGCACGCCAAGCGGGGTGGTGCCGCCGAAGTAGAGCACGTCCGGCTTGAGATCCTTGATTTTGGTGAGCTCTGCCGAGAAATCCTGCTGATCCGCGGTGACGCCGAAGGTGCCGTCGATGCTGCCGCCGTTCCTGGTGAGGTACTCGCTGAAGTACCTGTTGTGTCCCTTGCCGTAGTCGGTCGTGTCGTGAATGATCGCCCAGCGCTTGTAGCCGTGCGCCATCATGAACTTCGCGGCGG
>JAHCKU010000574.1 GCA_026125625.1 Burkholderiales bacterium
ACGATGTGTACGGCGAGGATGTTGGTGGGCGGTAGTGGGATCGAACCACTGACTTCCACCGTGTGAAGGTGGCACTCTACCGCTGAGTTAACCGCCCGATTGCCGCCCGCGAGAACCACGGGCCGCGAATGCAGGGCGTGATTATAGAGACAAGCACCCCTCCCCGGCAACGGCGCCAAGGTCGCCGTGTGCGTCCCACGCCTGGAATCGCGCTGGACTCCTCTGCAGCGGGGATGCAGTGCGGTGTCGGCACCACGGGTCCGGCATCGGCCATGGGCTAGAATGCCAGCCTTCGCATCGTCCCGCCCCGCATCTGCGCCCCATGGTCCGCACCCGCTTCGCTCCCAGCCCGACCGGCTATCTCCATCTCGGTGGCGCCCGCACCGCGCTGTTTTCCTGGGCCTACGCACGCAAGCACGGCGGCACCTTCATCCTGCGCATCGAGGACACGGATCGCGAACGCTCGACGCAGGCCTCCACCCAGGCCATTCTCGATGCCATGGACTGGCTCGGTCTGGACTACGACGAGGGGCCGTTCTATCAGATGCAGCGCCTGGCGCGCTACCGCGAGATTGCGCAACAGCTCATCAAGGACGGCAAGGCCTACTACTGCTATGCCAGCAAGGACGAGCTGGAGACCATGCGCGAAGCGCAGCGCACGCGCGGCGAGAAGCCGCGCTACGACGGCCGCTGGCGCCCCGAGAACGCACGTGGCAAGACACCGCCGGCCGGCGTGGAGCCGGTGATCCGCTTTCGCAATCCCGATGAAGGCGAAGTGGTGGTGGACGATCTGGTGAAGGGCACCGTCATCGTCGCCAACACCGAGCTGGACGACCTGGTCATCCTGCGCGCCGACGGCGTGCCGACCTACAACTTCGGCGTGGTGGTGGACGATCTGGACATGAACATCACGCACGTCATCCGCGGCGACGATCACGTCAACAACACGCCGCGGCAGATCAACATCTTCAAGGCGCTGGGCGCTTCGCTGCCCAAGTTCGCGCACGTGCCCATGATCCTCGGCCCCGACGGCGAGCGCCTGTCCAAGCGTCACGGCGCAGTAAGCGTGATGCAGTACTTCGACGACGGCTATCTGCCGGAGGCGATGATCAACTATCTGGCGCGCCTGGGCTGGTCGCACGGTGATGACGAGGTGTTCTCCAAGACGCAGCTGGTGCAGTGGTTCGAGCTCGACCACATCAGCAGGTCACCGGCACGCTTCGACCCGCAGAAGCTGCTGTGGCTCAATGCGCACTACATCAAGAGCAGCGATGACGCGCGCCTGGCCGGGCTGGTGCACCCGTTCCTGCTCAAGGACGACTGCGATCCGGCGCACGGCCCTGCGCTCGAACGCGTGGTCGCGCTGCTCAAGGAACGCGTCAGCACCATCGAGGAGCTGGCCGATGCCGCGGTGTATTTCTACCGCCGGCTGCAGCCGAGCGCGGAACTGCGCGCGCAGCACTACTCGGCCGAGGCGATCACCGCCCTGACCGCGCTGGCGCAGCGACTGGAAAGCACCGAGTGGTCGAAGGCGGCCATCGGCACCGCCATCAAGGCTGCGGCCGAGGAGCACAAGCTGAAGATGGCCAAGGTCGCCATGCCGCTGCGCGTGATGGTCACCGGCGTAAGCCAGACCCCTTCCATCGACGCCATCCTGGAACTGCTCGGGCGGGAGGAGAGCCTGGCGCGGCTGCGCGGGGAGCTG
>JAHCKU010000575.1 GCA_026125625.1 Burkholderiales bacterium
CCTGCTCATCGGCGCCATTGCCGCCTTTCCGCTGGTCGGCAGCTACCTGCTGTATCGATTCTGGGAGCCGGATCAGTTCGTCAACTACGGCGAGCTGTTTGGTCCCGTGCAGATCGCCGAGGGGCAGGCGCCGGTGGGCTTCGATGCGATACAAGGCAAATGGGCGTTCCTCATGGTGGACTCCGGAGCCTGTGACACCTACTGCCAGCGCAAGCTCTACATCATGCGTCAGGTACGACTCACCCAGGGTGAGGACATGCACAGGGTGGAGCGCGTCTGGCTGGTGGACGACGATCAGCGCCCGGCGCCGCAGCTGTTCGTGGAGTACAAGGGGACGCAGGTCATCGCCCCCGGTGGCAGCGAGTTGCTCGCGCGCCTGTCCGCGCAAGGCTCACCGCGCGACTACCTCTTCGTGATCGATCCGCTGGGCAACGTCATGATGCGCTATCCACGCGATCCCGATCCGAGCCTCATCAAGAAGGACCTGAAGCGGCTGCTCAAGGCATCGCGCGTGGGTTAGCCTGCTACGATGCGCTAAGTCCGGACTAGACTGAATCGCGGTGCACGATGGTGCTAAACTCTGCATCTAAATTTTACGCTGCAGTCTGGCATCCGTATCTCCCTTCCACCATGACGACTACTGTTCATTCGCATCAAGCGCTGCCGCGCGTGCAGCAGTTCTTTGCGCTCACCAAGCCACGCGTCGTGTCGTTGATCGTGTTCACCGCCGTGATCGGCATGTTCCTGGCCACGCCCGGCATGGTGCCACTGCAGGCCCTGCTGTTCGGCACGCTGGGCATCGCGTTGGTGGCCGGCGCGGCGGCGGCGATCAATTGTCTGGTGGAGCAGAAGATCGACAAGGTGATGGCACGTACGCGTGCCCGCCCACTGCCGATGGGCCAGCTCACCTCCACGGAGACGCTTGCATTTTCCACTGCGCTGGGCGGCGCGGGACTGTGGACGCTGTACGCGCTGGTCAATCCGTTGACCATGTGGCTGACGCTGGCGACTTTCGTCGGCTACGCGGTCGTCTATACCGTGGTGCTCAAGCCGCTCACACCGCAGAACATCGTGATCGGCGGAGCCTCCGGCGCCATGCCGCCGGTGCTGGGCTGGACGGCGGTGACGGGCGAGATCGCATCCGACGCGCTGTTGCTGTTCCTCATCATTTTCGCCTGGACACCCCCGCATTTCTGGGCCCTCGCGCTGTATCGCAAGAACGAGTACGCCAAGGCCGGTATTCCCATGCTGCCGGTCACGCACGGCGACCGCTTCACGCGCCTGCATGTGCTGCTCTACACCCTGATTCTGTTTGCTGTGAGCCTGCTGCCGTTCAGCACACGCATGAGCGGCCTCATCTATCTGGTTTCAGCGCTGGTGCTGGGGCTGGTGTTCATGTGGTACGCGAGCCAGATCTACCTGCGCTACAGCGACGCGCTCGCGCGCCGCACCTTCCGCTACTCGATCGTGTATCTGTCCCTGTTGTTCGGCGCGTTGCTGGTCGACCACTACCTGCGCATCCCGCTATAGACCGTGCCTCGCGTCGCTCTTGCGCTGCTCGGTGCCTTGCTGCTGCTGGCCGGATGTGACCGGTCTGCGCCTTCGTTCCAATCGACGGATATCACCGGCGCCGAATTCGGGCGCCAATTCCAGCTGATCGATCACGACGGAAACGCCCGCACCCTGGCCGATTTCCGGG
>JAHCKU010000576.1 GCA_026125625.1 Burkholderiales bacterium
CGGCCAACGATCTGTGGCGTCGGGGGGGATTTCCCCGTGCGTACTTGGCGCAGACGGAGGACGACAGTATCGCGTGGCGGAAAGCCTTTGTGCAGACCTTGCTGGAACGGGACCTGCCGCAGTGGGGCGTCCGGGTTCCCGCCGTTGCGCTCCTCCGATTCTGGACGATGCTCGCGCACTACCATGGGCAGACCTGGAATGCCACCGAGCCGGCCTATGCGCTTGGTGTGAAGCCGGCAGTGACTCGGCGCTATCTGGACCTATTGACAGATGCGCACATGATTCGCCAGCTGCAGCCATGGTTTGCCAACGTGAGCAAGCGCCAGGTCAAGTCACCCAAGATCTATGTGCGTGACAGCGGGTTGCTGCATCAATTGCTGGGCGTGGAAACCGAGAGCGCCCTGCTCTCGCATCCCAAGCTGGGTGCATCGTGGGAGGGCTTCGCCATCGAGCAGGTCCTGGCCGCCGAACCGCACGATGAAGCCTGGTTCTGGGCCACGCATCGCGGCGCCGAAATCGACCTGCTGCTCCGCCGAGGCGACCGGTTGTTGGGCGTCGAGTGCAAACGTGCTGACGTTCCGCGCATCACGCCCTCGATCCGCAACGCGCTCGTGGACCTGAGTCTCGATCGGGTTGCCATCGTGTACCCCGGAAGCCGGCGGTTTGCGCTGGCCGATCAGGTCGAAGCCGTGCCGCTTGCCGCGCTGGCGCAACCTGGGTTGCTCTTTGAGAGCGCGACGTCATCGTGAGCTTGCCCCGATCGGGATAGCCCGCGTGAGGTGACAGGGGATGTCCGGTGGAGCGATCTCGATCCGGGCCGCGACGGGTGCCGCAAGGAAGAGAACGAACAGGGCGCGAACCATAGGGACTCCAGGGCGACGACTAACCGTGCGTCTTGGAATACTGGCGCACGGCGCCCGTCAGCACCAGCAGGCCGAGCGCTGCCAGGGCGCCAAGCGGTACCGCGATGCCGCTGAGGTCGGCGCCGCGCACCAGCACGGCACGCATGATGACCACGAAATGCTTGACCGGATTCAACTCGGCCATCCACTGCGCCCAGATCGGCATGCTGTCGATCGGCGTGAAGAGGCCGCTCATCAGCAGATAGATCACCAGCACGAAGAAGGACACGAACATGGTCTGCTGCTGGGTCGACGCGATGGTGGCGATCCAGAGGCCGGTTCCCAGCGCCACCGTGAGATAGACGGCCGCCGAGACGAAGACGAGCAGCAGGTTGCCGCGCATCGGAATGCCGAACGCCAGCTTGCCGACGATCAGTCCCAGGCTGAACATCACCAGGGCCAGCAGCCAGAAGGGCAGCAGCTTACCCGCGATGAACTGTCCCTTGGTGATCGGGGTGACGTTGAGCTGTTCGAGGGTGCCAGCCTCCTTTTCCCGGGCAATGTTCTGCGCGGTGAGCAGCATCCCGATGATCGTGACGAGCGAGACGAGAATGCCAGGCACCATATAGTGTTTGTAGCTGAGCGTCGGGTTGAACCAGCTGCGCAAGCGGAAGTCAAACGCTGCTCCGGCCCACGCGGGCGCCGGATCGATGCGCGGGGCGGTCTGCGGCCGCAACTCGACGCCCAGCTGCCGGGCATAGTCACTGATGATCTGCAGGGCGTACGACTGGGTTATGCCCGCTGCCGCGCCCTCCTCGGCGTTGAGCACGAGCTGCACCGGGGCGACGCCCTGGCG
>JAHCKU010000577.1 GCA_026125625.1 Burkholderiales bacterium
GCTGATGCAGGTCATCGACGAGCCGTTCTACATCGTGCTCGCCAGCCGCATCCTGGTGTTCTCACTGGTCGCCACCAGTCTCAACCTGCTGGTCGGTTTCGGCGGCATGGTCAGCTTCGGTCATGCTGCTTTCCTCGGCACCGGCGCCTACGTGGTGGCGATCCTCATGCAGCATGGCGTCACCTCGGCATGGATCGCGTGGCCGGCAGCAGTGGCGGTGGCCGCTGCCGCGGCGCTGGTCATCGGGGCCATCAGCCTGCGCACGCGCGGCGTGTACTTCATCATGATCACGCTTGCCTTCGCGCAGATGATGTACTTCGTCTTCGTCTCGCTGAGGGCCTACGGCGGAGACGACGGTTTGCCGCTGTCGGGGCGCTCCATGGTCGCCGGCGTGCTCGACCTGAAGTCGGACACGGTTTTCTATTACGTCGTGCTAGCGTGCGTGGCAGCCGGCTTCTTTCTCTTCGCGCGACTGGTCAATTCGCGCTTCGGATGCGTGCTGCAGGGCATCCGCGAGAACGAGACGCGCATGGAGGCGGTCGGCTATCCGGTGTATCGCTACAAGCTGGTGGCGTTCGTCATTGCCGGAGCCGTTGCCGGGCTGGGCGGCGTCCTGCTAGTGAACCAGAACGAACTGGCCAGTCCCTCACTGCTGAGCTGGCCGCAGTCGGGGATGCTGCTCGCCATGGTTATCCTCGGCGGGGTCGGACTGCTGTGGGGCGGAGTGCTGGGTGCGGTGGTGCTTCTGCTGCTGGAAGAGGTGCTGTCGGCCTACACCATCCACTGGCAGCTGGGAGTCGGGCTGGTGCTGCTGGCAGTGGTCCTGTTCGCGCCCAACGGGCTGGCCTCACTGGTGCGCTACGTCGGCGCAGGCCGGGACTGACATGGGTGAGCTGCTGCGGCTGCACGGACTGACCAAGCGCTTCGGCGGCGTGGCCGCCACCGATGACGTGGAGTGGACGGTGATCGAGGGCGAGGTGCACGCGCTGATCGGTCCCAACGGTGCGGGCAAGACTACCCTCGTGCATCTCATCTCCGGCGCCTTCCAGCCGGATGCGGGGGAAGTGCATTTCGCCGGCGAGAACGTGACGCGCGCATCGATGCACGAGCGCGTGCGCCGCGGTCTGGTGCGTTCCTATCAGGTGACCAGCATCTTCCGGCGCCTGAGCGCGCTGGACAACGCCAGGCTGGCGTTGCAGGCGGGCAGGGGTTCGAGCCTGCGTCTGTGGGCTCCCGCGCGCAAGGACGCCCCGCTGACGCGCGATGCACACGCGCTGCTGGTGCGAATGGGCCTGGAGGCGCGTGCCGAGGTGGCTGCCGGCACCCTCACGCATGGCGAGCAGCGCCGGCTGGAGGTGGCGCTCGCCCTGGCGACGCGTCCACGCCTGCTGCTGCTGGACGAGCCGCTGAGCGCGCTGGACTCGGAGACCAGGCTCGACGTCCGCTGCGAGATCCACCGCCATCTCCGCGGCTTCGACGGCTACACGGTGCTCGTCGCCCACGACGTGGTCGACATCATGGTGCTCGCCGACCGCGTGGTCGTCCTCGACGACGGTCGTGTCACGCAGGTCGCCGACCCGGTCGGACTCGAACGACGTCCCCGGAGCGCGTACGCCGCTGCGCTCGTCGGCACCAACCTGCTGCGGGCGCACCGACGGGGAGACGTCATCGAGCTCGCAGACGA
>JAHCKU010000578.1 GCA_026125625.1 Burkholderiales bacterium
CAGAACTGGGAAATGAATTTCTCCTTCCCGGTGCCCGAGGTCGGGCGCTTCCGCGTCAATGTCTTCCGCCAGCGCGGAAACGTGGCCATGGTGATCCGCTACCTGCGCACCCAGACGCCGGGCCTCGAGGCACTGCGCCTGCCGCCGATCCTCAAGGACCTGATCATGGAGAAGCGCGGTCTGATCCTGGTGGTCGGGGCGACCGGGTCGGGCAAGTCCACCACCCTGGCGGCCATGATCGAGCATCGCAACAACACCCGCGGCGGCCACGTGCTGACGGTGGAGGATCCGATCGAATTCGTGTTCAAGCACAACCGCTGCGTGATCAACCAGCGCGAAGTGGGCATGGACACCAAGAGCTATCACAATGCCCTGGTCAATGCCATGCGCGAGGCGCCGGACATCCTCATGATCGGCGAATCACGTGATCGCGAGACGCTGCAGCAGGCGCTGCTGTATGCCCAGACCGGTCACCTGTGCATGTCCACCCTGCACGCCAACAACAGCTACCACGCCCTCAACCGCATCATCAACTTCTTCCCTTACGATGCGCGCCCGGCACTGCTCAACGACCTGGCCTCCAGCCTCAAGGCGATCATCTCGCAGCGGCTGGTGAAGGCCGTGGACGGCAGCCTGGTGGCGGCGGTGGAAGTGCTGCTCAACAGCAAGCACATCCAGGAACTGATCGTCAAAGCCGAGATCGACCAGATCAAGGAAGCAATCGAGAAGAGCCTCTCGCCCGGTTCCACCAGCTTCGAGCAGGCGCTGTTCAAGCTCTACGCCGAGGGCCGCATCACCAAGGAGGATGCGTTGCGCAACTCGGACTCCGCCACCAACCTGTCGTGGATCATGAACAACGCCGAGCAGGCCGCGGCCCAGGCCAATCCCAAGGCACCCAAAGTGGTGGCCCCGGTCGGGACCGCATCCTTCGACCACTTCAAGATCGACATTCACGCCGGCAACTGAGGCCGCGCATCGCAGCGGCGCAGGCCCCGCCCGTATAATGGCGCCTCCCATGGCGCCCTCCTTTCCTGTAGATTCCACCGACGCTGCGCTCGAGCTGACGCGCGCGCTGATACGGCTGCCGTCGGTCACGCCGGATGACCACGGCTGCCAGAGGCTGCTCGCCGAGCGCCTGGCGCCGCTGGGATTCACGCTCGAACCGATGCGCTTCGGTGCAGTGGACAATCTGTGGGCGCGGCGCGGCCGTGGCAGCCCGCTGGTGTGCTTTGCCGGCCATACCGACGTGGTGCCGCCCGGACCGCGCGAGCAGTGGCACTCGGACCCATTCCAGCCGAGCATGCGCGAGGGCCATCTGTACGGTCGCGGCGCGGCGGACATGAAAACCTCGATCGCCGCGTTCGTCACCGCAGTCGAGCACTTCGTGCACGCGCATCCCGATCATTGCGGATCGATTGCGCTGCTGATCACTTCCGATGAAGAAGGTGCCGCCGTGGACGGGACCGTGCGCGTGGTGCAGGCGCTGGCCGCGCGTGGCGAGCGCCTGGACTACTGCATCGTGGGCGAGCCGACCTGCTCCGAGCGGCTCGGCGACACCATCAAGAACGGCCGCCGCGGCTCGCTGTCGGGCGATCTGCGCGTCAAGGGCATCCAGGGCCACGTGGCCTATCCGCATCTGGCACGCAACCCGGTGCATCAGGCGGCAGCGGCACTGGCCGAACT
>JAHCKU010000579.1 GCA_026125625.1 Burkholderiales bacterium
ACGTTCTCGTTGCGCGTGTCGCGCCAGGCGGTGTTGAACAGCAGCGCGCGCGCCGCCTCCACCTCCGCCAGCCGCTGCGCCAGCCGCTGGCGGATCACCTGCTTGTCGAACAATGCGCCGCCGAAGGCCCTGCGCTCCTTCACGTAGCGTAGCGTCAGCTCCAGCGCGGTCAGGGCATGGCCCACGGCCATTGCCGCGAGCGCCATGCGCTCGGTCTGGAAGTTGCGCATGATGGCGTAGAAGCCGCCGTTCTCCTCGCCCAGCAGGTTCCCTGCCGGGATGCGGCAATCCTCGAACACCAGCTCGGCAGTGTCCGAGCATAGCCAGCCGGATTTCTCCAGCGCACGGCCGACGCGAAAACCCGGCGTGCCTTTCTCGACGATGAACATCGACAGCGCACGCGAGCCCTTGGCTTCCGGATCAGTGCGTGCCGCGACGAAATACAGATCGGCGTGCACGCCGTTGGTGATGAACAGCTTGCTGCCGTTGAGCACCCATTCGTCACCGACGCGTCGCGCGCGCGTGGTCAGGGCACGTACGTCGGAGCCGGCGTCCGGCTCGGTGATCCCCACTGCAGTGATGATCTCGCCGCGAATGATGCCCGGCAGATACTTCTCCAATTGCGCAGGCGTGCCGGCATGCACCAGATGCGGCGAGGCCATGTCGGTGTGCACCAGCACGGTCACGGCGAAGCCGCCGAAGGTGCAGCGCGACAGCGCTTCGGCGAACACCAGGGAAGTGAGCGCATCCGCCTCCAGTCCGCCGTAGGCCTGCGGATAGGTGATACCGAACAGACCCAGTGCCCCCAGCTTGCGCAGCACTTCGCGCGGCACGAATCCCTGCGCCTCCCATGCATGCGCCGCCGGCTCGACTTCGCGTGCCAGAAACCGCGCCACCTGCTCGCGCAACGTCACGTGCTCGGAGGTGACGTAGATGCTTTCCGCCGCTGTCATGGCAAACCTCGTCCCGCGCCCACCTCGCGCGCCGCCCACTTCGCTGCATGCATCTCGAGACGCCGGCTCATCGCCATCATCGCCTACATGCGGAACACGCCGAAGCGTGTTTCCTCGAGCGGCGCGTTCAGGCTGGCGGACAGTCCCAGACCCAGCACGCGACGCGTGTCGGCGGGATCGATCACACCGTCGTCCCACAGCCGCGCGCTGGCGTAGTACGGGTGCCCCTGCGTTTCGTACTGGGCGCGGATCGGCTGCTTGAATGCCTCTTCCTCTTCCCTGCTCCAGGTCTTGCCGGATTTCTCCAGCCCCTCGCGCCGCACCGTGGCCAGCACGCTGGCCGCCTGCTCCCCGCCCATCACCGAGATGCGCGCGTTCGGCCACATCCACAGGAAGCGCGGGCCGTAGGCGCGGCCGCACATGCCGTAGTTGCCGGCACCGAAGCTGCCGCCGACGATCACGGTGAACTTCGGCACCCTGGCACAGGCAACCGCCGTGACCATCTTGGCGCCATCCTTGGCGATGCCGCCAGCTTCGTACTTGCGGCCGACCATGAAGCCGGTGATGTTCTGCAGGAACACCAGCGGAATGCCGCGCTGGCTGCACAGCTCGATGAAGTGCGCGCCTTTCAGCGCCGACTCGGAGAACAGGATGCCGTTGTTGGCCACGATCCCCACCGGGTAGCCGTAGATGCGGGCGAAGCCGGTCACCAGCGTG
>JAHCKU010000058.1 GCA_026125625.1 Burkholderiales bacterium
AGCGGGCGGGGTGGTCAACGCCGTAAGACGGTGGGGGGCCAGCTTCTACCCCACACCACCCCGGCGCTTCGCGCCACCCCGCCTCGTGAGAGGCGGGGAAGACAAAGCGATGCATCACGACTGTCTTCCCCTCCTTATTTAAGGAGGGGTGCCGCCGGAGGCGGCGGGGTGGTCCTCAACCGTCGCAGGCGCCGGAGCGGTCGGCACGAACGCATCGGCAAAGCACGCGTCTTCATCCAAACCCTGGGCGATGAAAGCCGGCCGTGCCGTTTCGACCATCTTCACCGAGCCGCAGGTATAGACCTCGAAGCCGGACAGATCCGGAAAGTCCTGCAGGATCGCCTCGTGGACGAGGCCGGTGCGGCCGTGCCAGTCATCCTCGGGTGCAGGCTGCGACAGCACGGGAACGAAGCGGAAGTTCGGATGTTCGCGCGCCCATGTCTCCGCCAGATCGCGCCGGTACAGATCGGCCGGATGGCGAACGCCCCAATACAGAATCATCTGCCGCGTCGAGTCGGTGCGGAACGCGTGCTCCAGCATGCTCTTCACCGGCGCGAAGCCGGTCGCTCCGGCCACGAAGATCAGCGGTCGGGCGCTGTCGCGCAAATGGAAGCGTCCGAACGGACCCTCGATCGTGAGCCGGTCTCCCGGCTTCATGGCCTCGAACACGTGCGTGGTGAAACGTCCGCCCGGCACCAGGCGCACATGCATCTCGATATCGTCGATCTCGCCCGGCGCCGTGGCAAACGAGAAGGCACGGCGTGCACCATCCTCCAGCACGATGTCGAAATACTGGCCGGCCCGGTAGGGCATGCGTGCGCCCTCCGGCAGACCAAGCCGCACGATCATCACCTCCTCGGCGGCACGCTGCATGGACAGCACCTCGACTTCGAACGTCTGCGTCACGGCATCTCGTTCTGCGCCGGCATCCTCGTATTCGACCTCCACGTCGGTCACCGGCGTGCATACGCACAGCAGGGCACGGCCGAGCATGCGCTCGTCCTCGCTCAGGAAGGCCGATTGATACGGCGCATGGCGCACTTCGCCCTGCAGGATGGTGCCCTTGCATACCCCGCAGCCGCCGTTGCGACACTGATAGGGCATGGGGATGCCGGCACGCAGCCCGGCTTCCAGCAGGGTCTCGCCGGCGCGCACCGGCACTTCGCGGTTGCCAGGATGCACCGTCATGCGCACGTCCGCGCCGGCCCGCTTCGGCGGCAGCCATGGCAGCACGAGCAGGAAAGCGGTGGTGCCCAGCAGCAGCGCCCATACTCCGTCCAGCGACCAGACGTCCATCAGCGGCAGGGTGGCGAGCAGATACCAGTCCAGCCGCAGCGCCGACGGCACCAGACCCAGGTCCGCGGGCGCATGGCTGACGACCGGCAGCACCAGCGACAGCACCACCATGGTGATCAGCAGCGGCAGCGCGATCGCACGCGGCGGATTGGTGGCCGCGCGCGGCACGCGCTGGACATGCACCCACAGGAGCAGCAGCAGCGTGAGCGGCACGCCGATATGGATGAACGACAGCAGCGAGAACAGACGATCGTTGACGCTGTCCTGGTAGACGAAGTTGCGGATCAGTGCACCGTTGAACAGCGGCAGCCAGTCGAGCAGCTCGGCAACACCCACCACCACGAACTGCGCCAGACGATCCCAGGGCAGCATGTAGCCGTTGATGCCGGAGACGTAAGTCAGCCACAGCAGCACCACGCCGCTCACCCACGAGAACCAGCGGAAGCCGCGGTGCCGGTCGAAGCAGAAATGCCGCAGCATGTGGAGCAGCATGGTCACCACCATGCCGTCGGAGGCATAGCGATGCAGGCCGCGCATCACCCCGCCCACGCCGAAATGGCCCTGGGTGATGCGCTCCACCGACTGGTATGCGCCGCTTACGCCGGTGTCGAAGAAGGCGTATAGATAGAGGCCGCTGGCGACGACGATCCAGAACAGAAAGAACGCGATCTCGCCCAGGTGATAGAAGGGATTGAGGCGATCGCCGAAGGCGGCATTGAATCCGGCCTCGACGCGAAGAAATACCGCCTGTCCGGCACGCTGGATACGTTGAAGCACGATCCCGAGTCTGAAGAAAAAAAAAGGGCTGGGCATCGGCCCAGCCCGTACGTCCCCACACCCAGCCGCCTGAAAGGGGGCGCCCTGTCCGCACAGGGCAAGGGTAATCAGACAGCCGCCTGCGGTAGCGGAGATGTGTTCACTGTAGTGGCGCGCACCGGCGGCTGCCTTGATCCAGATTCAGAATGCACGCGGCCGTTGCCTGGTGGACTGTAACCGCCGATTCGGCGGCCCCCTCTCCCACAAGGGGAGAGGGAGTGTGCACCGCTACGGTCCATCAGTACACGTCGTGCTGAGTATTGTGGATATTGAACTTGCCGGTCGGCGTGATCAGGCGCGGATCCTTGATCACCGCCTTGAGCGTGAGCGTCCGGTCATCGATCACCACCACTGCCGACTGCTGGTTCTTCGCGCTCCATACCGAGAACCACACCTCGTCTCCGGCCCGGTTGTACTCGGGCTGCACGATGCGCTTGGCCCCCTCCCCGACGTCGGCCCATTCGCCGATCGGCAGGACGCGGTAGCCCTTGTCCAGATTGTTGATGTCGTACACCGCCACCGACTGGCTGATCGCCGGATCGGGATGCAGCGGCGTGTCGACATACAGATGCTTGGACTTCGGATGGGTCTTGATGAACAGCGATCCGCCGCCCTGGCCCTTGAGCACCTCCACCATCTTCCACGCGTACTTGCCGTACTTCTTGTCCTTCGGAGCGGTGCCGATCAGGGCGATGGTCTCGTCGCCAAGGTGGCCCGTGGCCCACACCGGACCGTACTTCGGATGCACGAAGTTGGCGCCCCGGCCGGGGTGCGGGATCTTGCCGACGTCGACCAGCGCGGCCAGCTTGCCGTCCACCGAATCGACCACCGCGATCTTGTTCGACTGATTCGCGGCAACCAGGAAGTAGCGCTTGGAAGCGTCCCAGCCGCCGTCGTGCAGGAAGGGCGCCGCACCGATCTCGACGGTCTTCAGCGCATCGACGTTCCGGTAGTCCACCAGCAGGACCTTTCCGGTCTCCTTCACGTTCACCACGAACTCGGGCTTGTGATGGGAGGCGACGATGGCGGCCACGCGCGGCTCGGGATGGAATTCCTGTTCGTCCACCGTCATGCCGCGAGTGGATACGATCCTGAGCGGCTCGAGCGTATCGCCCTTCATGATCACGTACTGCGGCGGCCAGTAGGCACCGGCAATCGCCAGACGGTCCTCGTAGCCTTTGTACTTGGAGGTGTCGACCGAGCGTGCCTCGAGACCGATGCGGATCTCGGCAACGTTGTCCGGCATCGGCATCCACAGATCGATCAGGTTGACTTTTCCGTCGCGGCCGATGACGTACAGATAGCGGCCGGAGGCCGACGTGCGCGAGATGTGCACGGCGTAGCCGGTCTTGACGATGTTGATGATCTTCTTGCTGTCGCCGTCGATCAGCGCCACTTCACCGCTGTCGCGCAGCGTGGTGGAGAAGATGTTGGCGATGTTGAAGTTGTTCATCTTCTTGCGCGGGCGTTGCTCCGGCGGCACGATCACCTTCCACGTCGCCTTCATGTCGCGCATCCCGAATTCGGGCGGCGTCGGAGGGGTCTGCTGCACGTAGCGGGCCATCAGGTCGACATCCGCCTCGCTCAGTTCGCCCGAAGTGCCCCAGTTTGGCATCCCTGCCGGCGAGCCGTAGCCGATGAACACCTTCAGATAGTCGGTGCCGCGCGGGATGGTGACGTCGGGCGTGAGCGCCTTGCCGGTCGCACCCTTGCGCAGTACGCCGTGACAGCCGGCACAGCGCTCGAAATAGATCTGCCGGCCACGCTCGAATTCCTCCTCGGTCATCTTGGGTGCGAGCGGATTGACGTCCTGGTGCATCTTCTCTTCCGCCAGCGGCGAGCCGCCGGCCTGGTACTGCATCTCGGTCTCGGTCATGTGGCCGTCGTCCGACCGCTTGTCGTCCGCCTGCACGTAGCCCACCGTGACCGCGGCCATCCCCAGGAACGCCGCGAGCGCCACCCACTCAAGCCTGCCGCTCTTCATTCTCATCTCCGTAACATGGTTATTCGCGACGCAAGGATGGGGAAGCACGGGCGCCCTTGCCTTAACTCAGATTCAGACTTCACCGTGTGCGATCCAGGCATCCTACCAATGGCCAGGGGCGTCTCGTCATTCCGGCACCGACAAGTTGTCATTCCGGCGGAGCCTACGCCGGAGAGCTTTTGTCCGGAAGCCGGCATCCTGCGGCTCCACGTACGACTCGTCATTCCGGCAAAAGGCAGAATGAGCACGTCGTTGTACAGCCCTGGTCTGTTGTCGCTGGGTCCCGGCCTACGCCGGGACGACGACACTCGCTGTCGTCATTCCGGCGAAAGCCGGATCCAGCACATCGATGTCATGTCGAGCCCACCCATTGGCGCATGTCATGCAACCCACCGGTGTCATGTCGCGCACACTCACCGGTGTCATGTCGCGCACACTCACCGGTGTCATGTCGAGCGCAGCGAGACATCTTGCTGTGGAATATGGATAGCACACACAGGCGGAAGTAAGGATCCCTCGCATTCGCTCGGGATGACAATACTCGTATGCAAATTTTCTCCACACTCATGAAAAAGTAATTTTGCCTGTTGATTCACATCAAATCCTAGCGGCGAGCAATAGCCGATACTTGCTTCGGTACTGCTGTAGTGCAGTCTCGTGGACAGCGTTCCTCGCCGAGGGAAATCCCGCGTTGCGGCATCAAAACGACACCGCAGGTCAGTATCTACGAATCGATACGCCCCCCCGAGCAACGCGGAGCGCCGCCTGCGCACGTCGGCCCCCATCGTGACGGGTAGTCCAATGACCGAGTACGTGAAAGCCTGGCAATGCATCGGCTGCGGAAGAATCGAGTCTACGCAGACCTGTATCGGAGTGTGTCAGGACCGGAAGGTGGAGTTCGTCTACGCGCAGGAACACGAGGAGACGCTTGCACGGCTGCAGATGGAGCACCGCAAGACCACGTTGCTCGAAAGCCTGGTTCGGCAGCTTGCGTGGACGACTCCGCGCAACGATGAATGGGAGCACTCCTACCGGGCGCTCCAGAGCCAGGCGCGCCGGCTTCTGTCGACGCTGACACGCGACGCAGGTAATCCCGATCCGCCGGAATCCCGGCAGCTCCCCGCATGACAAGGCAGCGACAAGACTTCGATATCCGCCTTAGATCCGTAGAATGACAGCGCCCGCCGTTCGCCGCGCTTCCATGTCTTGCTGAGCGCGACCCACGTCTTCCAGGCGGTATTCACTGGGCTTGCCGGGACGCACGATATGCTTCGCGAGCGCATCGAACAGCTCGCTCGCCATCTGCTCACGGCGTTCAGGCGTGTCCGTATAGTGAAACACCGCTGGCCGCGTGACGCTGTTCGACTTCTTGAACAGCAATGGCATCGGTACGGGATCGACAGGGCCGGACGCCTGGCCAAAATTGACTAGATGGCCCCGAAGCGCGAGGCACTCCATCGAGCCCAGAAAGGTGTCCTTGCCGACGGCGTCGTACGCGACGTCCACACCGCGTCCGCCGGTCATGGCACGGACCCTGTCCACGAAGTTCTCGCTGCGATAGAGGATCACCTCGTCGCAGCCATTCTCTCTGGCAATCCGTCCCTTCTCTTCGCTGCCTACCGTGCCAATGACCCGCGCACCCAGATGATGGGCCCATTGGCAGACCAATTGTCCGACGCCGCCCGAAGCTGCATGAACCAGCACCGTGAGACCGGGCTCCAGTCTGTGCGTGTAGCGAACGAGCATCAGCGCCGTGAGTCCCCGCAGGAGTATCGCAGCAGCGGTGACATCGTCGATGCCGTCCGGAATCCTGAAGAGCTCGTCGGCCACCGCGAGACGCCTTTCCGCGTATCCCTGGTACTCGGGTGTGAGGCAGCCAACCCGATCGCCCACTTTCACCTGCGTCACGCCCGGGCCGACGGCCTCCACCACGCCGATGGCCTCCAATCCCGGAGTGCCGGGCAGTTTCAAGGTCTGATACAACCCCGTTCTGACGTAGACGTCATGAAAGTTCACGCCGGCTGCAGTCTGGCGGATGCGCGCCTGTCCGGCACCCGGCTCTCCAACCTCCACGTTCTCGAGCCGAAGCACTTCCGGACCGCCGGTGGCACGCATCACGATCGCTCTGGTCATTTACCTGCTACTCCATGAATCCATTGAATAGAGCGGCCATCCTCTCACGAAACAACCTCCCGTCTTCAATCATCCCCTCCCTGAGGAGATGCTAAGATCACCGAACGCTGTTGGATCAGGATTCGCCATGGCGCAAGCCAA
The DNA here is from genome assembly GCA_026125625.1 of Burkholderiales bacterium. Taxonomy (GTDB): domain Bacteria; phylum Pseudomonadota; class Gammaproteobacteria; order Burkholderiales; family SHXO01; genus SHXO01. The sequence continues at coordinate 6,371 of JAHCKU010000058.1, forward strand.
GTCGATCCGCTTTCTCGAACTGCCCACAGGAGTATGAGATGTCCTCGGAAGAAATGAACCGACGCGTCGATGCGCTGGAACAGTTGTTGCGGGCCAAGGGCTTCATTGGCGAACAGACCGTGTCCGACTATGAGCACAAGGTAACCGAGGAATGGTTGCCATCCATCGGTGCAACGCTCTGCGCGAAGGCATGGCTGGATCCGGCGTTCAAGCAGGCGCTGCTCAGCGATGGAAAGGCAACTGCGGCATCGCTGGGGTTTTCCATGCCGGAACACCACGGCAGCCTGATCGTCAAGGAAAACACTGCCGATGTGCACAATGTGATCTGCTGCACGCTGTGTTCGTGTACGGCCTTCACCATCATCGGCATGGCGCCCGGCTGGTACAAGGATCTCGAGTATCGCGCTCGCATCGTGCGTGAAGGCCGAAAGGTGCTGGCAGAAATGGGACTTTTGCTGCCGGCCGATATGAAGCTGCGGATCTGGGACACCACGGCAGACACCCGTTACATGATTCTTCCAATGCGGCCGCCGCATACCGAAGGATGGAGCGAACGGGAACTGGTTGGCCTGATCACGCAAGATTGCCTGATCGGTGTTCAACGTCTCGAGCCACCATTTGCCAAGTCATTGGTCAACCGCAGCCAAGAGCTGATTCGGGAGAGTTGACATGGATGGCATGCACGACATTGGTGGCAAGCAGGGCTTTGGTCGGGTGGTCAAGGCTGGCAAGACCGCCGGATTTCACGATGCCTGGGAGATCAAGATCAACGCCATCACGGGCAAGCTGGTCGGGCATCACGTCTACAACATGGATGAGTATCGGCACGCCATAGAACGCATGCTGCCGAGGCACTATGTCTCGGCCTCGTACTTCGAACGGGTGTATGCCGCCGTGACTACTCTGTGTGTCGAGAAGGGCGTGCTGACGCGTGAGGAACTGAACGCTGCAACGGGGGAGCCGGTTGCGCTTTCCCAGCCGAGCCTGCCCGGTCGCACCCAGTCCGAACCCCTGCCCGATCTGAAGATCGGCGATCAGGTTCGCGTGCGTGACATGTTCGTAGGCGGGCACATTCGCATGCCCGCCTACGTACGCGGCAAGACCGGGCGCATCGTGGGCGTTTCCCCGGAGTATCCGTTTCCGGACGCTGCGGGTCATGGCCTGGCATCACCGAAGCAACGGACGTTCGACGTCAGCTTCAACAGCCGCGATCTATGGGGCGATGCCGCCGACGATGCGCAAGTGCATGTCGGGTTGTTTCACGCGTATCTCGAGAAAGTCGAATAGGCGCACGCAGCGCGCGTTCCCGTCCGCCGGCAAGCTGCTCATTGCCGACATCCGCACGCAGTCGCTGGTGCCCTATCGACTCTCCGCGGACTGACCCGCCGCTACCGATCCCCTCTCGTCACTTCGCCGGAAGCACCGGTGGTGCGCCCTTGTTCTTCACGAACACCACCAGGATCTTCGCCGGCTCCGTCTTGCTGGTGTTGGTTGCCACCGTATGGACGTCGTCCGGATTCTCGTAGAACACGTCGCCCGCCTTCAGATGCATGAGCTCGCCGCCGGCCACCTGCATGTCAATATTGCCTTCCAGCACGTAGACGAAGGTATGCGCGTCGTGGCGATGCGCCTCCGAGACATGTCCGGGCGGGAACTCGACCGTGATCACCATGCCTTCCTTGCCGGGAAGGTCGGTCAGCTCGGTCGCGAATTTGGGTGTGACCTTCACCTCGCCGTGCTTGTGCTCGTCGGCAAGTGCGGGAAGCGCAAGCAGGGTTGTGGCCAGAGCCACGGCGATTATGCGGAACTTCATGCTTTCTCCTTCGGGGTGGTCGGGTTGGACTCGTTGCGCGTGCGCAGGGTGGGCACAGGCTGCCGGAAGCCGATCGCGATCCGGTTCCAGGCATTGATGGTGGCGATGACGAAGCTCAGGTCGGAAACCTCCTTCTCGGAGAACTGCGCGCGCACGGTGTCGAAATCGGCATCCGGCGCGCCGGTTTCGGCGACCAGGGTCAGGGTTTCGGTCCAGGCCAGCGCGGCTTTCTCGCGCGCATCGAACATGCTCGAGCTCCGCCAGCCTGCCAGCGCCGCGATGCGCGCCTCGGTCTCGCCGGCCGCCAGGGCCTCGTGCGCGTGCTTGTCGATGCAGTAGCCGCAGTCGTTGATTTGTGATGCGCGCAAGCGCACCAGATGGATCAGCGTCGGGGGAAGGCCAGCTTTCTCCAGGCCTGCGCTGAGCTCGCGCAGCGTCCTGACTGCCTCAGGCGAAAGCGTGTGGTACGGAAGTCTTGCTTGCTGTGTCATTGCATCCTCGCTCGTGCAGCGATCCGATTCGGATCATGATGCCACGATGGAAAGACGAACGACACGGGCAACTCGTGACAGAGGCGCCGCTCAGTGATGCGGATTTTTCCGGGAAGCTCTGCTTGTTCATAGCTTCCCGAGAGCGATACCGGCGAGCTTGTCGGGGTTACGCATCACGTAGATGCCGGTGATCCGGTCGCCGTCGATGCGGAAGGAGAGCACGGAATGCAGCCGACCCTCGAACAGATTGACGGCACCCAGCTCGCCGTTGATGCGGATCAGGCGGTACTGGATGCCGGGCCAGCTGCGGGCAATCGAATAGTAGAGGCGGCCGATGCGCTCGGCACCGTGCAAGACCTTGAGCGCGGCGTAGACTTTGCCGCCGCCATCGGAGATGTATTCCACGTCCTCGCTCAGCAAGGCCATGATGGCAGCACGATCGCCGGTCGCCGCAGCCGCCATGAACTTCTCCAGGAGACGCTCGCGCACCGCTTCGGCCACGGTGAACTTGGGCCGTGCGGCGCGGACTTCTTCCCGCGCACGATGCACCATCTGCCGCAGCGCTGCCTCGCCCTTGCCGAGCATCTGCGCGATCTCGGAGTAGTCGTAGTCGAACACCTCCTTCAGCAGGAAGGCGGCGCGCTTCTCCGGACCAAGCCGTTCCAGTACCGCCAGAAACGCTACGGAGACCTCGTTCTGCAACTCCAGCTGCAGCTCTGGTGAAGGCAGGGTGTCGGTCAGGATCGGCTCGGGGAGCCACGGCCCCACGTACTGCTCCGTGGCATGTTTCCTTTCCCGCAGCCGGTCCAGGCACAAGCGGGTCACGACGGTGACCAGCCAGGCTTCATGCGATTCGATGGAACTGGCATCGGCAGTGTGCCAGCGCAGCCACGCATCCTGAAGCACGTCCTCGGCATCGGCCCGGGAGCCGAGCATGCGGTACGCCACTCCGAACAGGCGCGGGCGGTGGACATGGAACAGGCTGGCGAGATCGGTCATCGGGTGCTTCCGTGCAGATTCAAGCATAAGACGAAGCTGCAGGGATGGTTGTGACGGGAATGGGTGGATAGTTTTGCGCTCAACCCACACCACCCCGGCCTTCGTGCTTTATGCCCCGCAGGGGTATTTATGCCCCGCAGGGGTATTTATGCCCCGCAGGGGTATTTATGCCCCGAAGGGGTACGGACCCCTCCTCTTGAGAGGAGGGGAAGAAGATCGGCGCACCGTAGTCGTCTTCCCCTCCTTGTATAAGGAGGGGTGGCGCCGAAGGCGCCGGGGTGGTTGGCATCTACCACACCACCCCCCGGCCTTTGGCCGGACCCCTCCTCTGGAGAGGAGGGGAAGAATGTCCGCACCGTAGCCATCCTTCCCTCCTCGACGAAGCGGGGAAGAATGTCGGCGTATCACTGCGGACTTCCCCTCCTTGTACAAGGAGGGGTGGCGCCGAAGGCGCCGGGGTGGTTAGCGCCGTACCACACCACCACCGCCCCTGAGGGAGCAGTGGTGCCGCCTCGCATGCCGTTCTACAGCTGCTTCCAGCGCGGACGTCCCTGCCCTGCAGGCAGGCGCTGCGCATTGCGCAGATGGCGATACGTGAACAGCACGGCGCGAGAGAGCGTCACGCCCAGCCATGCGCCGGAGAGCGCCAGCAGCACGCCGGCCGGACGCACCAGCCAGGACACGCCGGCGGCGGCGATCAGCAGCAGCGCCAGCGCGGCGAGGTGCACGTACAACTGCGGCATGGCGCGCTCCATCGGCAGGATCTGCTGCACTGCCGGCGGCCGGCCGCCGATTTTCATCTGCAGACTCAGCCACAGCATGAACGGCACGATCTTGTACAGCATGCCGCAGATCAACGCCATGGCGAAGCCGGGTATCAGCAGCACACCCAGCAGCAGCGCGTGACGCGCATCGTCGCCGTACCCGCGCCATCCGCCCAGCGCCCACACGACCACGGCGGCGAGCAGGCACAGCAAGCCCGTGCGCCAGAACAGGAACGTCGCATCCGGCTTGTTGCGCCGCCGGCCGCGCTGCTGCAGCCACAACGTGACGACGCTCCACGCGGCGACCGCGGCGGCGGCGACCCAGGCACCCGCCTGCGCCACGATGCGCCAGCCGTGCATGGTGCCGGCGGTCCAGGCGATCAGTGCCAGAAAGATCATCGGCGCGAACGCCAGGCCGACGATGCGGGGATAGTCGCGCGTCATCTGAAACATCGGCACCACCGTCAATGCGGCGGCGAGCACCAGGATCACGGTCCAGCCGACCAGTCCCCATGCCGCGTGCACATTGGTCAGCACGATCAGCGGCAAGGCCCATCCATGCGCGAGCGCGGCCGCCAGCAGCACGCCCAGTGCAACGGTGATCGCCAGTGCAAGCAGGCCCAGCAGCATGGCGCGTGCGGTGTCGTGACGCGCTCGATGCACCACGAAGCTCCACAGCACGAAGCCGAGATAGATCGCGAAGCCGGTGCCCAGCAACAGCGCAGCCGAGCGCAGAAAGGTGGGTGAAGCGAGAACGAAGCCGGCTGCGAGCAGCGGCGCACCGAGGGTGAGCGCGGGCCAAGTGAGCGCCGCGACCAGACCCGTGCGCGCCACCGGCACACCACCCACCACCGCCAGCAGCTGCAGCAGCGCGCCCAGCATGGCCTGTGCCATGAAGCCGAGCGTGAGCAGATGCACGACCGCCAGCAGCGGCGGCATCCAGCGCGAGGCGAACAGCGGTGCGTCGCTCCATGCCAGCAGCAGCCCGGCCAGGCACGCGAACCACGGCGCGGTGAGCAGAAAGCGCAGCGGCACCGTCAGCGGCGGCGCGCGCTCGGGTGA
>JAHCKU010000580.1 GCA_026125625.1 Burkholderiales bacterium
TTGACTCCCGGCGCATCGGAAGGCACCAGGATCATGGACTGCTGACGATGCTTGTCGGGATTGTCCGGATCGGTCTTGCCCATCACGATGTTGATCTTGCAGCGCGGATCACCGGCACCCGAGGACCACCACTTGCGGCCATTGATCACGTACTGATCGCCCTGCCGCTCGATCCTGCACTGGATGTTGGTGGCATCGGAGGATGCGACCTCCGGCTCGGTCATGAGGAAGGCAGAGCGGATCTCGCCCTCCAGAAGTGGCTTGAGCCAGCGCTGCTGCTGCTCGGGCGTGCCGTAACGCAGCAGCACCTCCATGTTGCCGGTATCCGGCGCGGAGCAGTTGAATACTTCCGGCGCCCACAGCACGCGGCCCATGATCTCGCACAGCGGCGCGTATTCGAGGTTGGTGAGTGCGCCGCCATGCTGCAGCGGCTGCCACAGATTCCAAAGCCCCTGGCTGCGCGCCAGCGGCTTCAGCTCTTCGACGATGCGCGTGGGCAGCCAGGCGTTGCCCTTGGCCCGGTTCTCTTCGATCTCCTCGTAGAAACGGTTCTCGTTGGGGTAGATGTACTGCTGCATGAAGGCAGAGACCTGCGCGCGCAGCTTCTGGACTTTTTCCGAGTATGCGAAATCCATGGGTGAACCATCCTGATGTGCGGCATAGCCGCGGTGTTGGGGTTGAAAGGATATAAGGATCTCGAGCCGATTTCCGCGGCGCGGGCAAACGCTCCATTTCGAGCGCGCTGCCTCATGCTGCGTCAGGGGCGACACGCTCGAAGCGCAGCATCGCCTCGCGCAGAAACTGCGGCAGCGGCGCCGGGCTCCGTGCCGCCGGATCGGCATTGACGTAGATCAGCTCGCCGCTCACCAGGAGCGTATCGGCGCGATGAATCTCGAGCAGGAAGCGCACGCTGCTACGCCCGAGCCGCGCAGCGCGAACCAGCACGTCGAGCATATCGTCGTAGACCGCCGGTGCATGGTATTCCACGCTCGCCTTCTTGACGAACAGATCGGTTCCGTGGGCCAGCAATCCTTCCGGATAAGGGTAGCCCAGGGCGCGCCAGTATTCAGTGATGCCGATGTCGAAATACAGCAGATAGTGGCCATTGAAGACGATGCCCTGCCGGTCCACTTCGGCCCAGCGCACCCGCAGCGGGTGGGAGAAAGTGAATTCGCCGCGCGCCATCTGGTGTACCGAGTCAATAGTTCGTTGCCGAAAAGCGCCGGCCATTGCGCATACGCTCATTCATAGCGTCGCGTCAGCCACTCGGCCACCAGGCACGGCTTGTCGCTCCCATCGAGCTCGAGCGTCACGTCCCAGGTCATCTGCACCCCCCGATCGAGGTCCTCGACGTCGCGCAGGTGCAAATGCGCACGAATCCGCGCCCCTACCGGCACCGGCGCGGTGAAGCGCACCCGGTTCAGCCCATAGTTCACACCCACGCGCGCGCTAGGGAAACCGATCGATTCGTTGAGGAATTTCGACAGCAGCGACAGCGTGAGAAAGCCGTGTGCGACCGACGCCCCGAAAGGGGATTCGCGCGCGGCGCGCACGGGGTCGACGTGGATCCATTGATGGTCGCCGGTGGCCTGCGCGAAGAGGTCGAGGCGCTTCTGGTCGACGGTGACCCAGTCGCTCACGCCGATCTCCTGGCCGACCTGGGTCTG
>JAHCKU010000581.1 GCA_026125625.1 Burkholderiales bacterium
AACCGCCTCGACCTCAGCCGAAATAGGCGCGCTGCACCTCGGCGTCGTCACGCAGCGCAGCGGCGCTGCCTTCGGCCACCACCCGCCCCTGCGCCAGGACGTAACCGCGATGCGCGATGGCCAGCGTCTGATTGACATTCTGCTCGACCAGCAGGACCGACACGCCGGTTTCGTTGACGCGCCGGATGACATTGAAGTTTTCCTTCACCAGCAGCGGCGACAATCCGAGCGAGGGCTCGTCGATGATGAGCAATCGCGGCCTGGACATCAAACCGCGTCCGATGGAGAGCATGGCCTGCTCGCCGCCGGACAGCGTGCCGGCCAGCTGCCCGGCGCGCTCCTCCAGCCGCGGAAAGATCCTGAGCACCTGCTCCAGATTCTCGCGTACCTGCTCCCGGCTGCCGACCCGATAGGCGCCGGCCAGCAGATTCTCGCGCACGCACAAGCGCGGGAACACTTTGCGCCCCTCCGGGATGCAGGCGATGCCCATGGCGACGATGCGATGCGTGGGGCGGCCGGTCAGTTCCGCCTCGCCGAGACGGATGCTGCCCCGGTGCGGCGGCGTCAGTCCCAGCACGGAGCGAATCAAGGTGCTCTTGCCCGCGCCATTGGCACCGAGAATGCAGGTGATCTCGCCGGCGCGCGCGTGCAGGCTCACGCCGTGCAGCACGTCGGCACGATCATAGGCCGTGTAGAGATCGCTCACCAGCAGATCGATCATGCGCTCATTCCATACCCAAATAAGCTTCCCGCACGCGCGGGTCGGAGACCACCGCGGCATAGGGGCCTTCGCAGATCTTCTCGCCGAAGTTCAGCACCGCGCAGCGCTGGCTGATGCGTTCGATCACCCCCATCTCGTGCTCGATCAGGATGACGCTCAGTCGCGGCTGCCGTTGACGCACAGCCAGGACGTCCTCCATCAGCTCGTAGGTCTCATCGTGCGTCATGCCTGCCGAGGGCTCGTCCAGCAGCAGCAGCTTGGGTTCGCCGATCAGCGCACGGCACACTTCCACCCGGCGCCGGTCGATCATGCCCAGCTCGCCCGCCGGATCGAACAGACGCTCGGGAAGCGTGGGATGAAAAGTGCGCAACAGGCTCCGGGCGTGCGCCTCGTGCTGTGCCAGTTCGCGTGCGAAGGCCTTGCGGCGCAGGAGATTGAACGTCAGGCCGAGCGACAGGCGGCGATGGTTGCCGATCATGAGATTGTCGAACACTGACAGTGCGAGGCACAGCCGCGAGCGCTGGAAGGTGCGGGCGATGCCGGCGTTGTAGACGGCAGGGGCCGGCGCGCTGGTGAGGTCGGCGCCGTCGAAGGTCACGGTGCCGTCATTCACCGGGTAGATGCCGGTGACGACGTTGAAGAACGTGGTCTTGCCGGATCCGTTCGGGCCGATCAGCCCGACCACCTCGTCGCGATTGACGTCGATGTCGAGATGGTCGAGCGCGACCACGCCGCCGAATCGGCGGGTGATGCCGCGCGCTTGCAGAAGGGCGTTCATGCGCGCCACCCGGAGAAGTAGCGCCGCACCGGCCGTGGCAGCAGGCCCTCCGGCCGAAACAGCAGCATCAGGATCACCAGCGCGGCGTAGAGCAGGAACCGGTATTCCTGGATCGTCTGCAGTTTCTCCGGA
>JAHCKU010000582.1 GCA_026125625.1 Burkholderiales bacterium
CGCCAGCCACAATCCACGGTCCACGGTAGGCACGGTCACCGAAATCCACGACTACCTGCGCCTGCTGTTCGCGCGCGTGGGCGAGCCGCGCTGCCCCGATCACGGCCTGACCCTGTCCGCGCAGAGCGTGGCGCAGATGGTCGATCACGTCTCGACGCTGCCCGAGGACACGCGCCTGATGATCCTGTCGCCGCTGGTGGTAGGACGCAAGGGCGAGCAGCATGATCTGATCGAAGACCTTCGGGCGCAGGGCTTCGTGCGCGTGCGCATCGACGGCCAGGTCCATGACCTGGACAGCGGTCCGAAGCTGGCCAAGAACCGGAAGCACACGGTGGAAGTGGTCGTCGACCGCCTCAAGGCGCGTCCCGATGCGCGACAGCGTCTGGCCGAATCCTTCGAAACTGCGTTGCGCCACGCCGACGGCCGCGCCATTGCGGTGGAGATGGACAGCGGGCGCGAGCATATCTTCTCCGCGCGTTTCGCCTGCCCGATATGCGGATATTCCCTGCCGGAGCTGGAGCCGCGGCTGTTCTCGTTCAACAACCCGGTTGGCGCCTGTCCACGCTGCGAAGGCTTGGGCGAGGTCACCTTCTTCGATCCGAAACGCATTGTCGCCTTTCCGGATCTGTCGCTTGCTTCCGGCGCGATCCGCGGTTGGGACCGGCGCAACCAGTTCTATTTCCAGATGCTGCAGAGCCTGGCGCGGCACTACGGCTTCGACGTCGACGCGCCGTTCCAGTCCTTGCCGCAACAGATCCAGGACATCGTGCTGCACGGTTCGGGGCGGGACAAGATCCGCTTCGACTATGCCACGGAGCGCGGCACGCGCCAGCAGCGCGAGCACGCCTTCGAAGGGATCGTCCCCAATCTGCAGCGCCGCTACCGCGAAACCGACTCGCCGGTGGTGCGCGAAGAGCTCGCCAAGTACCTGAACACGGCTGCCTGCCCGGAATGCGAGGGAACCCGCTTGCGACGCGAAGCGCGCCATGTATTCGTCGGCACGCATACCATCTTCGGCTTGAGCCGGCTGCCGCTGCGCGAGGCGCAGGAGATCCTGAACGGACTGGAATTGAGCGGCGCGCGGGCGGCGATCGCCGACAAGATCGTGCGCGAGATCGGCAATCGCCTGCGCTTTCTGAACGACGTCGGCCTCGGCTATCTGACCTTGGATCGTTCGGCCCAGACACTTTCCGGTGGCGAGGCGCAACGCATCCGGCTCGCCAGCCAGATCGGCTCCGGACTGACCGGCGTGATGTACGTGCTGGACGAGCCTTCCATCGGCCTGCATCAGCGTGACAACGATCGGCTGCTGGCGACGTTGAAACGCCTGCGCGATCTGGGCAATTCGGTGCTCGTGGTCGAGCATGATCAGGACGCCATGCAGGCCGCCGACTTCCTGGTCGACATGGGACCAGGCGCAGGCGAACATGGCGGGCATATCGTCGCCGCCGGCACGCCGCAGGAAGTGGCGGATGACGAGAATTCACCGACCGGCCAGTATCTGTCCGGCGTGCGCACCATCCCCATTCCGGACATGCGCAAGGCCACGCTCGGCGTGCAGTGGTTGAGCATCTTGGGGGCGCGCGGCAACAACCTGAAGGACGTGAGCGTCGAGATCCCG
>JAHCKU010000583.1 GCA_026125625.1 Burkholderiales bacterium
ACGCTCCACGGTCTGTACAGCTGGGTACCCGAAGGGGTACGCAGCCAGATACGCGAATTCCTGCAACGCAAGCTGCAACCGCGCGGGTTGGCGATGGTCAGCTACAACGCCATGCCGGGCTGGGCGCACCTGCAGCCGATCCGGCGCATGGTGCAAGCCTACGCAGCATCACTGCCCGGCGACTCGCTGGCCAAGGCGCGCGCGGCATTCGACTACGTGACCTATCTCGCAGAGCAGGGCGCCGCCTACTTTCAGGTGCTGCCGGCGGCCACGGCGCATCTGAAAACGCTGCAGCAGGAAGACATCCGCTACGTTGCGCACGAATACCTTACGCCGCATGGCGACCCGTTCTACTTCGCGGACGTGGAAGCGGCGATGCACGACATCGGCCTGTCATTCGCCGGCAGCATGTCCCCCGCCGCCAACTATCGCGAGCTGATCGCCTCGCCGCAGTTCCAGGACCTTCTGGCCACGGCGCCGACTCGCTCGGTGCTGGAAACGCATCGCGACTTCATCGTCAACACGGCGTTTCGCCAGGATCTGTATTCCGCCCACCCTCGCGCCACGGGCACGAGCGAGGTGAGTATCGAGCGGCTGGACCGGATTGCCTTTTGCCTGACCAATCTGCCCGAGCGGCTGCCGCTGACGCGCAGGCAGGGGGCACTGCAATACGATCTGTCCGCGCAGGCCGAGGCCGTGCAGGCGGTCCACCGCGTGCTGGCACAAGGGCCCGCGCGCGCCAGCGAGATACACGCTGCGCTGCCTGGCGCGACGGCAGCGCAGACGTCATCCCTCATCCAGCAGCTGGTGGTGTCGCAGCACCTGGCTGCGTGCCAGCCGGTCAGACCCTCTGCAGGCTGGCTGGCGCTCAATTCCGCACTGATACGTTCCGCGCTACGCGAGAAGCTGGTGCAGGTTCCGCTGGCATGCCCGCTGACGGGTTCGGCCACCGTGACCGAGCCGGTGCATGCGGCGAGCATCGAGGCCGGTGTTCAGTTCGATGACGCGCAATCCGCAGCGCGGCACGTGCTGACCGGACTGCGCACGTACGCACATCCGGTCAAGCGCACCGATGCCTCCGGCAACGAGCAGCCGGCAACCGATGCGCAGATTCTGGAATACGCCACCGCCACCTGGCGTGCCCTGCGTGATCCGGCCAATCCCGACACCAGGCTGCTGCGCCTGTTCGGCCTGCTGAGCTGAGCCCGCTACTTGGTCAGTATCAGCTTGCCCTTGCTGGTACGCCGCAGGCAGTAGATGTCGCCGTTGTGCTCGATGGCCAGCTCGCTGCTCTCGTCTCCGAACAACGCGCTGCTGTTCACGACACGCCGACGGCCGACCGAGGGCGGCTTCACCGGCAGCGTGCCAGCGGCCTCCGGCTCCTGGCGCGAAGCTTCACACCCTGTCGTCCCCTGCGACGAGCGGTTCACTGTCGTATCGGCTCCGTAATGAATGCCAGGCGCGTCACGCCGGTGTTCTGCGCCAGGGCCAGCACCTCGGCCAGCACCTGATACTGAGTGGTGCGTTCGGCCCGCAGCCGCAGCTGCGGCTGCGGGTCCTGGCTGCCGATGCGCACGAATCTGCCTTCCAGCTCCGACTTGTCGATCGGCGTCGAGTCCC
>JAHCKU010000584.1 GCA_026125625.1 Burkholderiales bacterium
GCCCGCTCCACGTCGTCGTCGTCGACGTCTCGCCCTCGATCAAAATCGCCTCGGTCGCGCACGCGATAGTCGTGCAGAGCTTCCCTAGGGAAACCCGCTCAGGCTGCAATGCGATCCGCGGCCAACGCAGGCAGCGTCATTGCCGGTGGCTGCAGGCGACGCCGGCAGCGCTGACTGCGCGTGGTCGATGACCGCCGGCCGCCCCTTCCCTGCCTACCGTGCGCCACGCTGGCTGCCGGGCGGCCACCTGCAAACCATCTATCCTTATCTGTTTCGGCGCCTGCCCTCGCCCACACTGGAGCGTGAGCGCTGGGATACGCCGGACGGGGATTTCATCGACGTCGATTGGCTGGCCGGCAACGCGGACGCGCCGCTGGTGGTGCTGTTCCATGGTCTGGAGGGAAGCGCGCGCAGCCATTACGCGCGGGCGTTGCTCGGCATGCTGCACGCCAAAGGCTGGCGCGGGGCCGTTATCCACTTTCGTGGATGCAGCGGAACGCCCAATCGCACCGCGCGCGCTTATCACTCCGGAGATTTCGCCGAGATCGATTGGATGCTACGCAGCGTCGCCGCCCGACAGCCGCAGGCACGGCGCTATGCCATCGGCGTATCACTGGGCGGCAATGCATTGCTGAAATGGCTGGCCGTGGCCGGCCGCGACGCTCGAACCCTCCTGCATGGCGCCGCAGCGGTATCGCCGCCGATGGATCTCACCATCGCCGGCCATCGGCTCGGACAGGGATTCAATCTCCTGTACACATGGAACTTCCTGCACACGCTCAAGCGCAAGAGCCTGCGCAAGCTCGAGCAGTTCCCCGGGCTGTACGACCGCCGCGCAGTGGCGCGGGCGCGTTCGCTGTACGCCTTCGACGCCCTGGTGACGGCGCCACTGCACGGCTTTCGCAGCACCGAACATTACTGGAGCAGCGCCAGCAGCAAGCCCGACTTGAAGCACATCCAGCTGCCGACGCTGATCGTGCATGCACGCAACGATCCGTTTCTGCCGGGCGACTACCTCCCCCGCCCGGACGAGGTGTCGCAGCAGGTTGTGCTCGAGTTCACTGCTGGCGGCGGGCACGCCGGTTTCGTGAGCGGCACGTTTCCGGGTGCCCTGGACTGGCTGCCCGGACGCCTGCTGGCTTTCTTCGCCGCTCAGGGGGAATCGGACCCCATCGCGGCTGCCGGTCACCAGGACCGGCCCTTGTTGGTACGATAGCCGATCCAAATCAGCGGATACTCACCACCATGTCCCAGGTAGCACCGGAGATCTTCAAGGCATATGACATTCGCGGGATCGTCGGCAAGACGCTCACGCCGGCAGTCACCGAGCTGATCGGCCGCGCCATCGGCTCGCAGGCACGCGCGCTCGGCCAGAGCCGCGTGTGCATCGGTCGCGATGGCCGGCTGTCCGGTCCACAACTGTCGCAGGCTCTCGCACGCGGACTGCAGGCCGCCGGCGTGGACGTCATCGACGTCGGCCGGGTGGCCACGCCGATGGTCTATTTCTCGACGCATCACCTGGAAACCGGTTCCGGGGTGATGGTCACAGGCAGCCACAACCCACCCGACTCCAACGGACTGAAGATGATGCTCGCCGGGCAGACGCTGGCCGGC
>JAHCKU010000585.1 GCA_026125625.1 Burkholderiales bacterium
TTCCGTCAGCCGCGCGATACCCGCCCAGTGGCGCCGGCCAGCTGCTGACCAACGGCCGCCAGGTTGCACGGGCCATCATTGTTGACTGCACGCGGGCGCGCTCGTGATCGTACCACTGCAGCGGGTCGATCGGCTCTCTCGCGTTCATCCGGCATCCTGGCAGGAAGTCAGCATGCCTCCCGGTCGGGCCGGGGGCCGGCCGATCCGGGTATCGACACCTGCAGTCCGCCTCGACCATCGAGTCCCGTAGTGCTACAAGGGCCGGGATTCGATTTCACCCAGGAGGCATTCGAGTCGGTCCCGGGGGCACGGTGACTATCGCATCGTGCAGGCAATCAGCCCGTTGCGCGGATGGTTCCACCCCAGGGGGCGACCCGAGCCTGCAATCGGAAGGAAGCATGGCCGGGAAAGCACAGGCATTGAAGCCCACACGGCTGGTTGCGAACTGGATCAACGACGAGCGACAGCCGTCGTCATCCGGGCGAACCGGCACGGTATTCGACTCCTCCTCGGGCGCGCAGTGTGCCGAGGTCGCCATGTCCGACGAAGCGGATGTCGCCGCGGCAGTGGCCGCAGCGGAGGCGGCATTCGTGGCGTGGTCGCAGACGCCGGTGACGCGGCGTGCGCAGGTCATGTTCCGGCTGCGCAACCTCATCGAGCGCGATCGTGACGAGATCGCAGCGCTCATCACCGAGGAGCACGGCAAGGTCCTGCACGATGCGAAGGGCGAGCTGCAGCGCGGGCTCGAGGTCGTTGACTTCGCCTGCGGCATTCCACATCTGCTCAAGGGTGAATATTCGGACCAGGTCGGCACCGGCGTCGATTGCTATTCGATGCGGCAGCCGGTGGGGGTCTGTGTGGGCATCACACCCTTCAATTTCCCCGCAATGGTGCCTCTCTGGATGTTTCCGGTGGCGCTTGCCTGCGGCAATACATTCATCCTCAAGGCGTCGGAGAAGGATCCGGGTTGCTCGATCAAGCTGGCGGAGCTGCTGCGCGAGGCCGGGCTGCCGCCCGGCGTCTTCAACGTGGTGCAGGGCGATCATGTGGCCGTCAATGCGCTGCTCTGCGACCCGCGCGTCGCCGCGGTCAGCTTTGTCGGCTCGACACCGGTGGCCGAGCACGTTTATCGCACGGCCTCACAACACGGCAAGCGGGTGCAGGCGCTGGGCGGCGCCAAGAATCACCTCGTCGTCATGCCGGATGCCGACATGGATCAGGTCGCCGATGCGCTGCTGGGTGCGGGCTACGGCTCCGCCGGTGAGCGGTGCATGGCGATATCGGCGGTGGTGGCGGTCGGCCATTCCGCGGAACCGCTGCTCGAAAGGCTCTTGCCACGGATTGCCGGATTGAAGGTCGGGCCGGGATCGGACAACAGCAATGACATGGGACCCCTGATCACTGCCGAGCATCGCGAGAAAGTGCGCGCGTACATCGAGCTGGGCGTCAAGGAAGGCGCGACATTGCTGGTTGACGGGCGGCAGCATGAAATGGCGCGCGCGCCCGGGTACTTCCTCGGTCCCACGCTGTTCGACAATGCCACCGTGAACATGCGCGTGTATCGTGAAGAGATCTTCGGTCCGGTGCTGACGATCACGCGCGTGCCGACGT
>JAHCKU010000586.1 GCA_026125625.1 Burkholderiales bacterium
CGGGCCTGCGCCTGGTGCGCCGCGCGGAGATGTTGGCCGACGCGGCGCTGGTGCGGGGGCTGGCGGGGCAGGGGCTGAGCGCGGCCGAGGCGCTGGATGCGGCGCTGGGGCGGGGCGTGCGGCGCGGCAGTCTGCTACGGCTGGATGTGGCGGGTAGCGAGGGGGCCGACCAGTGGTTTGTGCCCAATAGCGAGCGCGGGCGCAAGCTGGCGCTGGACATCGAGAGTGGGACGCTGCAGCTGCCGGAGGCGCGGCGCGTCGAGCGTTTCGCTGCCGCCGAGGAACGTCCGTCCATCTTCGCCCTGTACGAGCAGAACATCGGCCTGTTGCAGCCGCTCATCGCGGAGCAGCTGCGCGAGGCCCAGGAGACGTACCCGCCGGAGTGGATTAGCGAGGCTTTTCAGCGGGCTGTGGAGAACAACGTTCGCAAGTGGAGCTATGTGCGCGCGATTCTGGAACGCTGGACCCTAGAAGGCAAGGACGATGAAGCCGATCGGCGACATTCTGGGTCGGATGCCATCGAAGAGATCGAACGACGCTACGGTGGATACTTCCGCAGCTGACGACATGCTCGACGACGAGCCGGTCGATGCGGCCGCGTCGCACCCCGATGTGACGTGGACCGGTGGCTACCCCGGTGACGAGGCGGCGACAGAGTACAGCCTCGACGCGGAGACTCACGCCTGCCCGATGTGCGGCGGTCTCGGTTACGTGCGCCGCGAGGTTCCGCTGGGTCACCCGGACTTTGGCCGCGCCCTGGTTTGCCCCCACCGCCGTGACGAGTTGGTTATCGCCCGCACCAGCGAACTGCGGACGGCGGCGAACATGGCTGCCTTGAGTCATATGACGTTCGAGGGCTTCCAGCTTCAGCCCTACGAGATGAGCGAGAAGATGCAGCGCAGCCTGCGATCGGCGCTGAACGGGGCGCGCGAGTTCGCCGCTGAGCCGCGCGGCTGGCTGCTGCTGACCGGCACCTATGGCAGCGGGAAGACTCACCTGGCGGCCGCCATCGCCAACGAGCGGCTGTTGTCGGGGCGCGCTGCGCTGTTCATTGTCGTGCCCGACCTGCTGGATCACCTGCGCGCCACGTATAGCCCCGGCTCCAATGTGACCTACGACGAACGCTTCGAGACTATCAAGAATGCGCCGGTGCTTATTCTCGATGACCTGGGCGCGCAGAGCAGCACGCCGTGGGCGACCGAGAAGCTCTTCCAGCTGCTGAACTATCGCTACGCGGCTCAGCTGCCGACGGTTATCACCACCAACCAGCGCATGGAGGATATCGAGGAGCGGCTGCGTTCGCGCCTCCAGGACAGTACGCTGGTCGTCCGACAACCTATCCTGGCGCAGGATTTCAGGCGGCGCAATGAGGACCGGCCAGGCGGCGACCTCAGCACGCTTCGCTACCATCGCGACGAGACGTTTGATTCCTTCGATCTCAGGGGGAGCGAATTGGGCGCTCAAGGCCTCGCCGAGCAGGCGGAGAGCCTGCAGCATGCCTATCATGCTGCCCGGCGCTACGCCGCTGAACCGAACGGCTGGCTCACTCTCATCGGCCCGTATGGCAGCGGCAAGACCCACCTGGCCGCCGCCATCGCCAATGAGCGTGT
>JAHCKU010000587.1 GCA_026125625.1 Burkholderiales bacterium
TTCCGAACCTGACGCTCCGTTCGACTTTCATTGTCGGGTTTCCGGGCGAGACGGAAGAAGAGTTCGAGGAGCTTCTTGCGTTTCTCGAAGAAGCGCAGCTCGATCGCGTCGGCTGTTTCGCCTATTCGCCTGTCGAAGGCGCCGCAGCCAATGCCCTGCCCGCCCCGGTTCCGGATGAAGTACGCGAGGATCGCCGCAGACGCTTCATGGAAAGGCAGCAGGCGATCAGCGCACGCCGCCTGCTGCACAAGGTGGGGCGCACGCTCACCGTTCTGATCGATCAAGTCGGCCCCGACGGCGCGGTGGCACGCAGCGCGGCCGATGCGCCGGAGATCGATGGAGTGGTCCACATCGAAAACGGCCAGTCGCTTCGGCCCGGCACCTTCGCGCAGGCCACGGTGCAGCGCGCCGACGCGCACGATCTGTACGCACGCATTGCGACGTAGGACGTGCTCGAGCGGCTGCGCGCCTGGGCCCGCACACTGCTGCGCGAAGTATTCGCGCTGTGGTTCGCCTGTCGCGACCCGCGCACACCCAGGGCGGCGAAGCTGCTGGCGATGCTCATCGTGGCTTATGCACTCAGCCCGATCGACCTCATTCCCGATTTCATTCCGCTGCTCGGCTATCTGGATGAGCTGATCCTGCTTCCGGCGGCGATCTACCTCGTGCTCAAGCTGATGCCCGCGCACGTCCTGGAGGAGGCACGCCGGCACGCCGCCGAACGGCTCGCGCAGCAGCGCCCCATGCCACGCAGCTACGTCGCTGCAGCAGTCATCGTCGTGCTCTGGCTGCTGCTGCTGTGGACGCTGTGGCGCTGGCTGATCGTGCCAGCCGCAACATACCTCCCCCTATAATTCCGCATGCCTCTGCGTCCCGTGGCGGAACTCGCCCGTCTCCAGCAAGCCTTGCGCCGCGAGTTGTGGCTGACCCTCGGACTTGCCCTCGTGCTGGTGGGCGCCGCCGTCGCGCTCGCCCTGCACTTCGTGCAGCCGGCACCGCCGCGCGCCCTGATCATGACATCCGGACCGGAAGACAGCGGCTATCATGCCTTCGCACGCCGCTACCAGGCGATTCTCGCCCGCGACGGCGTGAGCATGGAATTGCGCACATCGCACGGCAGCCTGGAGAACGTCGCACGCCTGACCGACCCCGAAGTGGACGTCGACGTCGGCTTCCTGCAAGCAGGTACTGCCTTCGCTGCCAATGCACCGGAACTGATCTCCCTCGGCAGCCTGTACTACGAGCCGCTGTGGGTGTTCTACCGCGGTCCGGTGATCGAGGATCTCGATGGCCTGCGCGGAAAGAAGATCGCCATCGGCCTGAACTACAGCGGCGTGCGCGCCCTCGCACTGCAGCTGCTGGCGGTCAACGATGCCGTTCTGCCGCCCACCGAGCTGCTCGAGCTCGATGGCACCCAGGCGGCGGACGCGTTGATCGCGCGCGAGATCGGCGCGGCACTGCTGGTCGCGCCGGCCGAGTCCGAGACCGTCGTGCGTCTGATGACCACGCCCGGCATCCGCCTGCTGAGCATGGTGCGGGCGGAGGCCTATACGCGGCGCTTTCCGTATCTCACCCGGCTGGTGCTGCCGCGCGGCGCGGTGGATTTTGGG
>JAHCKU010000588.1 GCA_026125625.1 Burkholderiales bacterium
TCCTCGTCGCACGCCATCGCCAGGTGACGGTGGCCGCACCCTTGCGTCTGGCCATCGTACTGAGCGCGGTGATCGCCTTCGCCACCACCCTGGCGTTTGCCGGCTACATGGGGCGCAATTACAGCCACTGGATCGGCGGCATCGCCTCCGATGCCGGCGGCCTGCCGCTGTTCGGCTGGTCGCGCACCGGCGGTGACCTGCGCGTCGCCCACTTCTGGGGTCTGCACGCCAGCCAGCTGCTACCGCTGGCTGCCTGGCTGCTGGTGTCGGCGAAAGTACGCGCCGCACGCTTCGCGGTGTGGATGCTGGCGCTCGCCTACACTGCTTTCGTCGTCTTCACCTTTGCGCAGGCACTGCGCGGCGAAGCGTTCCTGCCGCAACTGTTTCCGGGTTGAACGTTTCCGGCACTCATCCCTCTAATTCCTCCGCAATCGCCACGGGAATGCAGGAGGGTTTGTGCGGTGTCCGGAAACATTCGTATCGCCAAAGACGTTCGCATCGTCGGCGCGGCAACCGGCCGCGGTGCCGGCGACGAGGGCTGCCAGCGCGGACCCGAGGTCCTGCGCGCACGTGGACTGACCGCATACCTGGCACGCGCCGGCGTGCCGGCGCAATGGCAGGCGACGCTGCGCCCCAGCCGCAACCTGCCACCGCTGGCGGCCGTACGCCAGCTCTCCGCCCTGCTCGCCCAGCAGGTGTACCGACTCACGGCGCAAAGACGATTCCCACTGGTGCTCGGCGGTGACCACTCCTGCGGCATCGGCACGTGGAGCGGTGCGGCGCGTGCGCTGCGCCTCCAGGGCGCGCTCGGTCTGGTGTGGATCGACGCACACATGGACGCCCACGTTCCCGCCACCTCGCCCACCGGCAACCTGCACGGCATGCCGCTCGCCTGCCTGCTCGGTCACGGCGACGCGCAGCTGTCCGAACTCGCCGGCGCCCCGGCGCTGCGGCCGGAGCATCTGTGCCTGGTCGGCGTGCGCAGCTTCGAGGACGGCGAAGCGCAGCTGCTCGCGCGCCTGGGCGTACGCGTGATGCACATCGACGAGGTGCAGCGACGAGGGCTGGATGCGGCGCTGGACGAAGCCGTGAGCATCGCCACGCGCGGAACCGCCGGCTACGGCGTGAGCATCGATCTCGATGCGCTCGATCCGAGCGAAGCGCCGGGTGTGGGCACGCCGGTGACGAACGGCCTGCGCGCCGAGGATCTGCGGCGGGCGCTCGCGCGCCGTGCCGGCGATGCGCGCCTGCGTGCCCTGGAGATCGCCGAGTACAACCCGCAGCATGATCACGACGGCCGCACTGCCACGACCGCCATGCAGCTGGCGGAGGCAGCCCTGGCCGCCGAAGCGAAGTGGCAGCAGCTGCGCGCGGCGTGATGTGGGTTTGCGACCTCTTGAAAACGCCGCGAGCGAGGTTCAGGCGGAAGCGCCGCCGCTGAGCAGACGGATCTCCCGTTGCGGGAAAGGAATGGCGATGGCATGCGCGCGGAACGCCTCCACGATCGCCTGCTTGATCTCTCCACCAGCCGGCACGAAATCGGGCACCTTCACCCACGGCCGCGCGCATAGCTCGATCGAGGAATCGGCCAGTGCCGTCACCGCGATCA
>JAHCKU010000589.1 GCA_026125625.1 Burkholderiales bacterium
GCAGCGGCCGTGCTTCCCCGGTACGCAATCCGTGCAGATCGATTTCGTCCTGCACTGCCCAGAAGCCGGCACGCAGGCGGCGCAGCACCTGCGGCGACATGCCCTCGCGCAGGAAGGACAGTACCTCGCCGGACTCCAGATCGAGGTCGGGAGCCGGTGCATCGCTCAGGCTGTCCTGCAGCACCTGCTGCTCGTCCTGCAGCCGCTGCAGCGGCAGAGGCGGGGGGCGTTGCGGCGTGTGCGCCACGCGCTTGGGCTGGCGCAGTGGCGCCACGTCCTTCACCGCTTCGCGGAACAGGTCCTCGTCGTCGTCCGAGGGGTCGGGCTTGGCCTTGGGCATGACGGCAGCCCGCTATAGCGCCGCATTGCCCACGCCGTCGAGATAGCGCTCGGCATCGAGCGCAGCCATGCAGCCGCTGCCTGCGCTGGTGACCGCCGGGCGATAGACGTGGTCCTGCACGTCACCCGCCGCGAACACGCCGGCGACGCTGGTGGCAGTCGCATTTCCCAGCCGCCCGCCGCGAGTGACGATGTAGCCGTTTTCCATCTCCAGCTGACCCTCGAAGATCTGCGTGTTGGGCGTATGGCCGATGGCCACGAACAGGCCCTTGACTTCGAGGTTGCGCGTAGCGCTGCCCTCGGTGCTCTTGATGCGCACCCCGGTGACGCCGGTCTTGTCGCCCAGCACTTCGTCGAGGGTGTGGTTCCATTCGATGCGCACATTGCCGTCGCGTGCCTTGTCCATGAGGCGATCGATCATGATCTTTTCGGCGCGCAGCTTGTCGCGGCGGTGAACGAGCGTGACGTTGCGCGCGATGTTCGACAGGTACAGCGCCTCCTCCACCGCGGTATTGCCACCGCCGATGACCGCCACGTCCTGACCCTTGTAGAAGAACCCGTCGCAGGTCGCGCAGGCGGACACGCCTTTGCCCATGAACTTCTGCTCGGAGGGCAGGCCGAGATACCTGGCCGACGCGCCGGTGGCGATGATCAGCGCATCGCAGGTGTACACCGCCTGGTCGCCCTCGAGTCGGAACGGGCGTTCGCCCAGAACCACTTTGTGGATGTGGTCGAACAGAATCTCGGTACCGAAGCGCTCGGCGTGCTTCTGGAAGCGCTCCATCAGCTCCGGTCCCTGCACACCTTCCCAGTCGGCCGGCCAGTTGTCCACGTCGGTGGTGGTCATCAACTGGCCGCCCTGCGCGATGCCGGTGATCAGCACCGGTTTCAGGTTGGCGCGTGCGGCGTAGACGGCGGCGCTGTAGCCGGCGGGGCCGGAGCCGAGGATGAGCAGACGAGCGTGTCGGGTTTCAGCCATGGTACGTGTCGAGTCGGTTGAGCCGCGCAAGCCATACGCCCCGTGCGGCAGGCAACAAATTGTACCGGGCTTCCCGCAGATGCCCGGCGAGTGGCCCTGCCGCTATAATGCGGCATGCGTGTAAATCGCTGTGCGCAGGATGTTTTTTAGGGGCAGGTCGAGCAAGGAGCGCTCGCCGCTGCCGCCGCGACTGGCCAGACTGCTGCGCGAGTCACGCTGGCTGCTGCTGGTCGCCGCTGCGGCTTTCCTCATTCTCATTCTCGCCACCTACGACCGGGCCGACCCGG
>JAHCKU010000059.1 GCA_026125625.1 Burkholderiales bacterium
CCGCAAGCCGCGCATGCATACCGTGCTGCCGAACTCGCTCTCGTTCGTCTATCACCTGGGCAAGCATGCACGCACGAGCGGCGTCGAGTTCCGCTTCCGCTCGCGCGCCACGCAGCTCGTCGCCGTCAACGGCCGCGTGGCGGCAGTGCACTGCGAAGGCGGCAATGTCTTCGAGGCACGCCATGGTGTGGTGCTCGCTGCCGGCGACTTCACCAACGATCCCGAGCTGAAGGCGCGCTACATCGGGGCGCAGGAATCCAAGGTCGAAGGCGTGAACGCCACCGCCACCGGTGACGGCCAGAAGATGGCGCTGGCGCTGGGCGCGCGCATCGTCAACGGCGATCTAGCGCTCGGACCGGAGATCCGCTTCATTCCGCCGGCGCGCCTGACGCTCGTGCGCCGACTTCCGCCCTGGCCTGCCCTGGCGACGCTGATGCAGTGGTCGATGGCGCATCTGCCTGCGGCGCTGCTGCGTCCGTTCGTCATGGGCTTTCTCACCACGGCGCTGGCACCGTCCCCGGCATTGTTCCAACAGGGCGCGCGCCTGGTGAATCGCGACGGCGAGCGCTTCTGCGACGAGCGCGACGAGCCTGCGCTGGCGCTCGCCGATCAGCCCGGCAAGCTCGGCTACATTCTGATCGATGGTGCACTGGCCGCGCGCTTCTCGGCCTGGCCGCATTTCGTTTCCACCGCACCCGGCGTGGCGTACGCCTACGTACCCGACTACCGGCGCAATCGTCCCGACGTCTATACCCAGGCAGCGAGCAGTGATGAGCTGGCGCGCAGGCTGAACATGGATGCCGCTGCGCTGCACGAGGCATTCTCATCGTCGTCGACTGCAGGAGGCGGCAGACTCGCGCAGCCGCCTTTCATCGCGCTCGGTCCAGTGCGCCCGGTGTTCGTGCACAACGAAGGCGGTCTTGCAGTGGATCTGCAACATCGCGTGCTCGGCGCGGACGGCTTGCCCATTCCGGGACTCTACGCTGCCGGTGCCACCGGGCAGGGCGGTCTGCTGCTGAAAGGTCATGGCCATCACCTGGCATGGGCATTCGTATCAGGGCGGCGCGCGGGTCGATTTGCGGCACAGCCGCGGCCGGGTGACGCAGCATGATCCGTTCCGGTACAGTACGGCGCTGTCTTGCGCCGTCGGTTGCCGCGGATACGATGAAAATCGAGCGATGACTCATCCACCCATGCGCCCGGGCATGATCGATGTACCGCATCGGCATGCATCGTTCGGTGATTTCGAGCTCGAGAGCGGCGAAGTCATTCGCGATTTCACGCTCTCGTACGTCACGCATGGACGGCTCAATGCGGCGCGGGACAACGCCGTCCTGGTCACCGTCTCGCTCACCGGCAACCACCATCGGCTGGATTTCCTGATTGGAGCCGGCAAGGCGCTCGATACCGAGCGCTATTTCGTGGTCTGTGTCGATCCCATCGGAAACGGGCTCAGTTCGTCACCCAGCAACAGCAGCAGTCAGCCGGGGATGAAGTTTCCGCGCTTCTGCCTGCGCGACATGGTCGCCTCGCAGCTGCGGCTGCTGCGCGAAGAGATGCACCTTCCGGGATTGGCGGCAGTGATCGGCGCGTCCATGGGTGGCATGCAGGCGCTGCAGTGGGGCGTGAGTCATCCCGACTACGTGCACGCACTGGTCGCCATGACGCCGATGGCCCGCACTTCACCATGGGCGGTGGCAGTGGTGGAGACGGCGCGACGGGCATTGACTGCCGACCCGGCCTGGAATGGCCAGGTCTTCACGGCCTATCCGGAGCGCGGCTGGCGAGCGTGGTCGGGCGTCATGAGCGTGCTTGCCGGACGCACGCCTTCCGCGCTGGAAGAAATGTTCGAACAGCCGCTGGATGTGCTGGAATGGATGGACAAGCTCACGGCCGACAACAAGACCAACGGCTTCGACGCCACCGATTGGCTGTACCAGAGCTGGGCATACCAGATCCATGATGTCGGCACCACGCCCGGCTTCGATGGGGATACGTCGGCGGCGCTGGCTGCCATCCGCGCATCCGCCCTGATCCTCGCGCCACCCCTGGATGTATTCAATCCGGCGCAATGCGCACATGTAGCCGCTGATGCCATTCCCAATTCGACTTTGGTGGAGATCCCTTCCATCCAGGGACATCAGGCCGCGGCTCAGACCAGCGCTGCGGATGTCGCCTTCCTCAACGAGGAGATCGGTGCTTTTCTGTCTTCCGGAGGTGTTTCCTGAAGCGCCATGGATTTCCTTGCAGACAAGGGAACAAGGCGGGAGCGATTCCCTCCAACCACTACACCAGCAAAGCGCTTCCTCAGGATATCCACGCAGGTCGTGTCGTGTCCTGCCCACGGACCCGGGCTGCCGGCGGAGAGCAGAATGGAGTCACTATGAGATTTCGGTTCATATCGCTCGTCATCGTTGCCGCTGCGCTCGGTGGCGCCATCGCTCATGCGCAGGAGGCTGCTCACACGCCGGAAACGCTGGCGCGCGTGGCGGAAGGAGAAGTCGGCCAACTGGACGTGCAAAGCATCGTCAAGTATGGCGATATCCAGGGGCGCTTCGACGTGTTCATCAGGCGGGGTGACGGCGCTCCATCGCCTGACGGCACCGCCCCACGGCGTGTTCGCTACATGGTCAACTGCCAGGAAGGCACCATGGCGGTTGCTGCCGTCGGCCTGTTCGATCGTGGCGGTCAGGTCAGCAAGACGATGGTCTCGCCACCCGGCGCCGTCGATCCCGCAAAGCCCGAGAAGGGCAGCGAGGAGGACAGGTGGCTGCAGAGAGTGTGCATGTTCTAGGAGGAGGAGAAGACGACTGCGAGGAGGGAAAGTCTTCCCCGCCTCTCACGAGGCGGGGTGGCGCGAAGCGCCGGGGTGGTGTGGGGTAGGTGCAGCTTAGCCCTGCTGGGCCATCCCCTGCCTGTACACCTCGATCTTCTCCACGTAGTGCACCGCATTCATACGCACGCGCTCGATCTCTTCGGAGGTGAGCTGGCGGATGACCTTGCCCGGTGCGCCCATCACCAGGCTGTTGTCGGGAATTTCCTTGCCTTCGGTGATGAGCGAGTTCGCGCCGATGATGCAGTTGCTGCCGATACGGGCATGGTTGAGGATCACGCTCTTGATGCCGATCAGGGTGTTGTCCCCGATGGTGCAGCCGTGCAGCACTACCATGTGGCCGATGGTGCTGCCCCGGCCGATGGTAAGACGCACGCCGTTGTCGGTATGCAGCACCGAGCCGTCCTGCACGTTGCTGCCCTCACCGATGATGATGAGGTCATTGTCGGCGCGGATGACGGCGTTGAACCATACGCTCGCCTGGTCCTCCAGGACCACGGAGCCGATCAGCGTGGCATTCGGTGCGATGTAGTGCTTGCCGCGGCACTCGACCCGGCGTTCTCCCAGCAGATACTTCAATCCCCGCTCCCTGACCTCGGTCAAATTTATCGGCGTGACGCAGGCTATTATAGCGGCGTGCATGCGCCCCTCCGGTCGTGAGTCCGGAAACCCGCCCAGGGTGGGCCGGGGGCGATGATTGCAGCCGATTTTCGTGGAGGCGAAGCAAATGAGTGCTGGATCGAAAGTGACCACCGACATCGAGGCGCTGCTGGGAGCGGAGGCAGGCAGCTTGCTCAATCACGTGTGCAAGGGAATTCCGAAGGCGTCCCTGCATTTGCCGGGTCCGGACTTCGTGGATCGGGTGTTCGCCCTCAGTGACCGTTCGCCCTCGGTCATGCGCAACCTGCAGCAGATCTTCGACCACGGACGCCTGGGCGGCACCGGCTATGTCTCGATCCTGCCGGTGGATCAGGGCATCGAGCACAGCGCAGGCGCGTCTTTCGCGAAGAACCCGGCCATGTTCGATCCCGAAAGCATCGTCAAGCTGGCCGTCGAGGGCGGCTGCAACGCGGTGGCCTCGACCCTGGGTGTGCTGGGGGCAGTGTCGCGCAAGTACGCACACAAGATCCCTTTCCTGCTCAAATTCAACCACAACGAATTCCTGACCTACCCCAACAAGTACGACCAGATCTTCTTCGCCAGCATCAAGCAGGCGCGGGATATGGGTGCGGTAGCGGTGGGGGCGACCGTCTACTTCGGTTCTGCGGAGTCGTCCCGGCAGATCGTGGAAGTGAGCAAGGCGTTCGAGATCGCACATGAGATGGGCATGGCCACGGTCCTATGGTGCTATCTGCGCAACAGCCATTTCAAGACCGACAAGGATTACCATGTGTCGGCCGACCTCACCGGCCAGGCCAACCATCTGGGTGTCACCATCGAGGCCGACATCATCAAGCAGAAGCTGCCGGAGAACAACGGCGGCTACAACGCGCTCAACACCAAGGACAATCCGTACGGCAAGACCGACAAGCGCGTGTACAACGAGTTGACCAGCGATCACCCCATCGACCTCACGCGCTACCAGGTGGCCAACTGCTACATGGGTCGTGCCGGACTGATCAACTCGGGCGGAGCTTCTGGCGAGAACGATTTTGCCGAAGCCGTGCGCACCGCTGTCATCAACAAGCGCGCGGGCGGCATGGGGCTCATCTCCGGACGCAAGGCGTTCCAGAGGCCGGTGGCCGAAGGCGTGAAGCTGCTCAATGCCATCCAGGACGTCTATCTGGACTCACGCGTCACGATTGCCTAGGAAATCGGCATGACCGGATGCGCGTGCGGATCGGTCTGCGGGCTCGTCGGCCGAGCCCTGGTCCGATCCAATCGCCTCCTGCGCATCCAATGACTGCGACCAAACTCGTTCCCAGCCTCGGCGTGTCCGATATCGAGCGCTCGCTCGACTTCTATCGAACGTTCTTTGGCTTCGAAGTGCTCGATTCCTATGACGAGGATGGGCGCATGGCGTGGTGCTGGTTGCGTGTCGGCGCAGCCGAGCTGATGCTGCAGCAGTTGAGCGCCGACCAGCAGATCCGGCTCAATCCGGCAATCGGCCAAAGCTGGGTGGTGTATCTGCGCGTGGACGATCCGGATGCCGTGCATGCCCGCCTGCGTCAGGGCGGCTTCCCGGCGAGCGAGATCGGTGAAACCGAATACGACACGCGTGAATTCTTCGTGTCCGATCCTGATGGCTACGAGCTGTGGATCTCCGTCCCGGCGAGCCCGGACGATCAGGCCTGATCTGATCGGGTAGTACCCGACTTCGACTTCAACTTATTTTGCGATTCGCCGCGCATGCCGCGCTGGCGTCGTCCTTGCTCGCTTGCGGATACAGATTCGAACGCTGCCGAGCCGGAAGGCGGCATTGCGACATGAAAATTTATCATTCAGGTTTTCCCGGAACAGCACGCGGTACGCAAAAAAGGCGTATGTGTCATGCGCACGTGTACACAGGTAAACTGGTGCCTCGGCTAATCCGCATGCATGTGATTGTTGCCCTAAGGAATTTCGTTTCAAGCCGCAACTGCGCGGGACGTAAAACGAACAAGGCGCGCGAAGCACCAGCAGGTGTCCATGCGAGCACATAACGAGGTCAATTCACGCGGCTGGCGCCTCCCTATGCGATTCGTCCTCTCGTTCTCCACGTCGAGCCGCGCACGGCTGTGCCGCTGCGCGCATCGGGATCTGCGTTCAAGGCAGATTTCCTCAAGTCCATCAATATCTTGCCGCTTAGAGCAGGGTCCGGCTGAATGTGGACAGGAACGCAGCCCCGAAATGCCGACCGTTGCCGGCCTGCACCGTCATCGCTTCATGTCGTTTCCAGACAAGAGCCGTATCAAACAATGAGTACATTTCGGAAGCTGATTTCCCTACTTCCGGGCATGCGTCACCTTCTGGTGGTCACCTGGCCATTTCTCGCCATCGTGATACTGCTGGTCTGGATGTTCAGCGAAAGCATGATCATCCTCGGCTCGGCACGCTCTTACTCTGAAGGCAACAGCAACTGGTCCAAGGAGCAGAAGGAGGCAGTATTCCAGCTGTTGCGCTACGCCGAGACGCACGATGAAGCGGATTTCCAGCGCTACCGCACCGCCGTCGCCGTGCCGCTGGCTTTCAAGCGCTTTCGTCTGGAGATGCAGAAGCCCGATCCGGACATGCAGGTGGTGTATCAGGCATTGCGCGATGGTCTCACCCACCCGGACGATGTGGAGTCGGGGGTGACTTTCTTCCGTCGCTTTCATCGCATGCCGCCGATGTCGGACGTGATCAAGGTGTGGGAGCGGGGAGATACCCTGATCGATCAGCTCACCCGCACGGCGGACGAGCTGCATCATGCGATCCTGGAAGGTGACGCGAGTGTCGAACAGCTCAGCGCCATCCGGGATCGGATGCTGAGCATCAACGATCAGCTCACTCCCATGTCGCAGGAGTTCACGCGCAGCCTGGGAGCTGCCTCGCGGCAGACCCAGGTGGTCTTGCTGGTGTCCATGTTCTCGGTGGCCGCACTGCTGCTGCCCATCGGCATCTTCCTTTCGCACCGCACGCTGCGACGCGGACGGTTGATCGAGAATGCGCTGAAGATGAGTGAGGAGCGCTTCAATCTGGCAGTGACTGGAAGCAGCGATGGCCTGTGGGACTGGAAGATTCAGACCGATGAGCTGTACTACTCGCCGCGCTTCGCGGAGCTGCTCGGTTATGACCCGCAGGCGCTGACGCCCAGCATGCAGGCGATCTACGGCCTGATCCAGGACAAGGATCGTCCGCGGGTGAAGGAAGCCATCGCTGCGCATCTCGAGACCGACATGCACTTCGACGTCGAAGTGCCGATGCGTACCCGTGGCGGCGAATACCGGTGGTTCCGGTTGCGTGGCCAGTGCGTGCACGACGATCTGGGGCTCGCGGTGCGGATGGCGGGTGCGCTCACGGATATCACGGACAAGCAACGCGCTGCCGCCGAGCTGTTCACCGAGAAGGAGCGCGCCCAGGTCACGCTCGCCTCCATTGCCGATGGCGTGATTACCACCGACACCGAAGGATGGGTCGAATACCTCAATCCGGTGGCGGAACGACTCACCGGCTGGAAGTCGCAGGAGGCGCGCGGCTTGCCGATCCAGGCCCTGTTCCGCCTGGTGCACGAGACGCAGCAGAGGCAGGCGCCCAATCCGATCGAGATCGTGCTGAACGAGCACCGCACGGTGGAGGCGGCGGGGAACGTCATGCTCCAGCGCAATGACGGCCTGGAAATCCCGATCGTGCATTCCGCCGCGCCGATTCGCGGACGCTCCGACGCGCTGCTGGGCGTGGTGCTGGTGCTCCATGACGTGAGTCGTGAGCGCCAATACGCTGCCAAGCTGTCCTACCAGGCCAGCCACGACGCGCTGACAGGGCTCATCAATCGCAACGAGTTCGAGCGCCGCCTCGAGCTCGCGCTGCAATCGGCTGCCCAGATCGGCCGGCACCATTGCATCATGTATCTGGATCTTGACCAGTTCAAGGTGGTCAACGATACCTGCGGCCACGCAGCCGGTGACCAGCTCATGCGCCAGGTGAGCGCCCTGCTGATGGCCTGCCTGCGCGAGGGCGACACGCTCGGACGCCTGGGCGGCGATGAGTTCGGCGTGCTGCTCGAAGGCTGCGCGCCGGATGCGGCGCTGAAGATCGCGGACAAGCTGCGCCAGACCGTGGCTGAATTCCATTTCGCCTGGAGTCAGCTGCGTTTCAACATCAGCGTCAGCATCGGCCTGGTCAACGTCGACGATGGACTGTTCACGCTCGCCGAAGTACTGCGCGCAGCCGACACCGCCTGCTACATGGCCAAGGAGAAAGGCCGCAATCGGATCCAGGTCTATCATCCGGATGACAGTGAGTTGACCCTGCGTCAGGGCGAAATGGAGTGGGTCGGGCGCATTCAGCGTGCATTGGACGAGAACCGCTTCCTCCTCTATTCGCAGGACATCGTTCCGGTCGGAACAAATTACGAGGCCGGCATCCACTGCGAGCTTCTGGTGCGAATGGTCGATGAGCACGGCCAGCTGGTTCCGCCGATGGCCTTCATTCCGGCTGCGGAGCGCTACAACCTGATGCCGGCGGTCGACCGCTGGGTGATTCGCAATGCCCTTGCCACGTTGTCACGGTTGCGCGCGGAACGGCCGGCTGAGCCCATCGCCCTATGCGCGATCAATCTGTCCGGTGCATCGATCAGTGACGATCGCTTCCTCGAGTTCGTGCACGAGCAGTTGGGAATGTTCGACGTACCGCGTCAGAGCATCTGCTTCGAGATCACGGAGACGGCTGCGATCGCCAATCTGGGCAAGGCGCAGCGGTTCATCGAGGAGTTCCGGGCGCTCGGCTGCCGGTTCTCGCTGGACGATTTCGGCGCCGGGATGTCCTCGTTCGCCTATCTGAAGCACCTGGAAGTCGACTTCCTGAAGATCGATGGCGGCTTCGTCAAAGACATGGCCGATGATCCGATCGATCACGCCATGGTGGATGCGATCAACAGCGTGGGACACGTCATGGGCAAGCGCACCATTGCCGAATTCGTCGATGGCGAGCGGGTGATGGCTGCGCTGCGCGAGATCGGCGTCGACTATGCCCAGGGCTACGGCGTGGCCAAACCCAAGCCGTTCGCTCCCTTCATCAAGCTGGCGCAAGTGGCATAGCAGCGAAACCTCACGAAATGTGAGGTTTTCTTCTGATATGGGCCACGCACGGTCATATTTCTTGACACGCGCAGCACCTGGCCGTCGCCTGCCTTTCACCTGTTCATGTCAACAGGCCATCAGTGCGGACTGGCACTGATCGATCGTGGTGTCCGGAACAGAAAAATGTTGCGGTTCCGGACTTGAATGCGCCGTGAATTGAACCTAGACTTCGGCCATTGGCGTTCAGCGGCGACTCCTCGCGCTGCATGCCGCCATAACACTTCCGCCGGGCAAAGGAAACCGCTGAATGATGGGATGCGTGGCAGTCCCATGCATGGGTGGGGTGCGGGCCTGCTCGGGTAACGCCGAAAAGGATTAGCACAATGGGGTCGATGTACGAGCTCTCTCCCCACCCGGTCTGGGTGGACACGATGCATAAGTTTCTGCAGCCTTATTGGGATGGGCTGCTGAATGGAAACTTCGCGGAATCGGCATCCCGAACACAGCTGACCGTCGATGAGCTGCGGGGATGGATACTACATATGTATCCATTCATTCATACGTTCCCCAAGTTTCTTGCCGAAGCGTTGATCAAGGTCGAGGACGACGACTCGAGATCCTTCCTGATCGACAATATTCGCGTGGAGAAAGCGCATGCCCAGCATTGGCTGTGGATGGCAGATGGATTCGGCCTGCCTCGCAAGGAACTGCTGGATCTCGCCTCCGGAAATCAACCGGTCCTGCGGGACGTTCAATCCCTTACCGACTGGCTCTGGTATATCAACACCAAGGGAAGTCTGGCCGAGGCGGTCGCCGCCACCAGCTTCGCCATCGAGGGCGTGACCGGAGATCTGACACGCAAGACGCTGCAGGGATTCATGGGCTATGCCGATGTTCCGGGCGTGGTCATGGATCAGCGCACATCACGCTGGATGCGATCACACGCGCGCTATGACGATGAGCATCCCAAAGTAGCGCTGGAGGTGGTGAAGCGTTACGCCATCACCGAGCGCCTGCAGCAGAAGGCAATGCTGGCAGCCAAGCGCAGCCTGCAACTGCTCGACCTTGCGATGACGACTTCCTATCGCGCCTATTCGCGCGCGCCTGAGCAGCTGATCCCGAATTCGGGAGAGCATCGCATGAGTGATCGTCGCAAGCACGACATACCCATCGCCTTCCCCGACCGCCGCTTCGTCGAGCGCCGGGGCAAGCTGGTTTCGTCCGTCATGTAAGTTCGGGGTTGATCCGGTTCGCTCGATTACGCATCGGCACTCATCGCCTGCGCGCGCAGCAGAGCCGTGTCTTCCTCGCAGTGGGGTATGTCATGGACAAGGTGATGTCTTCCAGGCCGGATCTGCAACCCGGCGCCGTGACGCTGCGCGCGCTCGACGAACTGCCCGGCCCACCTGGCCTTCCCTTCCTCGGTAATGTTCTTCAGATAAAGCCGAAAGAGTGCCATCGGCTGTGGGGAGCCTGGGCGGAGGAGTTCGGCGATCTGTTCGTGTTCCGTCTGGGCACGAAGCGGGTTCTCTGCGTGGCCGACGCCGATCTCATTCAGCAGCTTCTGCGCGACCGGCCGGAGCGCATCCGTCGCTGGCGCAAGATGGAGGAAATCGCCCTCGAGATCAAGGGTAATGGGCTGTTCACCGCCGAGGGTGCGAGATGGCGGCGGGAGCGTAAATTCGTCATGCACGCGCTCAACGCCGGGCACGTGCGTGAGTTCATTCCGCGTCTCGAGCAGGTGGTGGGACGGCTGCGACGCAAGTGGTGGCGGGCAGCGCTCGCGGGCGAGTGCATCGACGTTCATGCCGATCTCATGCGGCTGACGGTCGACGTGACCACCGGACTGGCATTCGGGCGCGATCTCAATACCATCGAAGAGAAGGCCGATCCGATTCAGAACCACCTGGACAAGCTGTTCCCGGCGATTGCACGCAGGCAGACTGCCCTGTTTCCTTACTGGCGTTACATCCGCCTGCCCGCCGACCGGGAACTCGACGACGCGGTCGCGGAGGTACGCAAGGTGCTGGATGGCCTGATCACCGAGGCGCGCGTGCGATTGACTTCGGGGGTGCAACCGCCGGAGCGTCCGAGAAACCTGCTCGAAGCATTGGTCGCCGCGCAACAGCAGGACGAGCAGGCGTTCGACGACGACGAGATCGCCAACAATCTCATGACGATCCTGCTCGCCGGAGAGGATACGACCGCCAACAGTCTGTCGTATCTGATGCATTTTCTGATGGAATATCCGGAAGTCCAGGCACGCGTGCAGGAAGAGGTGGATCGCGTGATTGGCCTGGCGGACAGACCATGGCAGGATGCGGCCACGCCGGACAAGCTGAAGTACGTCGAGGCGGTGGCCAACGAGACCATGCGCTGCAAGCCGGTGGGTGCACATCTGTTCCTGGAGCCGACCGAAGATATGCGCGTGGGCGACGTGCATGTGCCCGCCGGCACACCTATCCTGGTGCTCAACGGCCACGTGGGTTCACAGGAGCAGCACTTCACACAGGCGGACCAGTTCCGTCCGGAACGCTGGCTGGAATCCGACGAGGATGCAGGTGATCATGCACACAACATGAAGGCGTTCATGCCGTTCGGTTCGGGGCCGCGCTTTTGCCCGGGCCGACAGCTCGCCATGCTGCAGATCAAGATGGTGGTCTCGATGCTGTGCCGTGATTTCGAAGCGGTTCGTCCGGCGGGAGCGCCGCCATTGCAGGACATCTACAACTTCACCGTCGGCCCGGTGAACGTGAGCGCATTGTTGCGCCCACGCCGGCAGCTCCAGCCGGGTATCGACATCGATTTCCGTACAGCAG
>JAHCKU010000590.1 GCA_026125625.1 Burkholderiales bacterium
GCCCGAGGGCGAGATCGTCAGCCACGACGATCCGCAGGGTCGCCCGAGCGTGTTCGAGAAGCTGCCGGCCATGCGCCGGGGCAAGTGGCTGGCGGTGGGCCGTCTCGACTACAACACCTCCGGGCTGCTCATCTTCACCACCTCGGGAGAGCTGGCCAATCGCCTCATGCATCCCCGCTTCGAGGTCGAGCGCGAATACGCGGTGCGCATCATCGGCAAGCTGCCGGATGACAAGGTCAAGGATCTGACCCGCGGTGTGCGGCTGGAGGATGGCGTGGCGCGCTTCGAGGAGCTGGAGGAGCGCGGCGGGCGCGGCCTCAACAACTGGTATCGGGTAGTCCTGCGCGAAGGTCGCAACCGCGTGGTGCGCCGCATGTTCGATGCCGTCGGCTACAAGGTGAGCCGGCTCATGCGCGTGCGCTTCGGCATGGTGTCACTGCCGTTCGGCCTGCGCCGCGGCGGGTGGCGCGAGCTGGAGGCAAACCAGACCGCCCACCTCATGGACTGGTCGGAGACGCTGATCGCCCCCGCAGCGCAGGACACGCCGCCTGCCAGGACCGGTGCACAGCGGCCGTCGAACCGACCCGCGGCACCGCGCCCGAATGCGGGCCGCCGCAAGCCGACCCGCACCCGAATCAGTCCGGGAGCTGGTCGCGCTCGAGAAGAAAAACCGGATCGCCGCCTGCGCTCGTCTCGAGCCAGGTGAAATCCAGCTCGGGGAAGGCCGCCTCGAGACGCTCGCGCCCGCTGCCGATCTCCACCAGCAGGATGCCCTCGGGAGCGAGATGCGCACGTGCCTGCGCCAGGATCCTGCGCACCAGGTCCAGACCATCCGTGCCGCCTGCCAGCGCCATGGCCGGCTCGTGCCGATATTCCTGCGGCAAGGCGGCCATGTCCTCCGCACTCACGTACGGCGGGTTGCTGACGATGACCTGATACTGCCGGCCCGACAGCGCCGCAAACAGGTCGGATTGGATCAATCGCACCCGGGCCTGCAGCGCGTAATCCGCGACATTGCGTTGCGCCACCTCCAGCGCATCGTGCGACACGTCGACCGCATCGATCACCGCGTCCGGATAAGCCAGGGCCAGCAGAACGGCGAGGCAGCCGGAGCCGGTGCACAGGTCCAGGCAGCTGGACACGAACTCCGGGTCCTGATGCGAGGAGGCCACGCCCTGCAGGATCAGCTCGGCGATGTGCGAGCGTGGCACGATCGCCCGCTCGTCGATGTAGAAGCGGTAGTCGCCGAGCCAGGCTTCGCGCGTGATGTAAGCGGCCGGCAGGCGCTGCGTGACGCGCCGTTCGATCACCTGCAGCACTGCGGCGACCTCGTCCGGCAGCAGGCGGGCGTCGAGGAATGGTTCCAGGCGATCGAGCGGCAGATGCAAGGTGCGTAGCAGCAGGTAGGCGGCCTCGTCGTAGGCGTTCTGGCTGCCATGCCCGTAGGCCAGCTGCGCGCGCTCGAAGCAGGTCACGGCATAGCGCAGCAGATCACGCAGGGTGTCGAAGCGGGTGGCGGCACCGGAATCCATGCTTCAGACAGCCTGCAGCAGCAGCTCGCCGAGCACGCGCTGA
>JAHCKU010000591.1 GCA_026125625.1 Burkholderiales bacterium
AGCACGCCGAGCGGCACCACCAGCATCACCGCGAAGGGCACCGACCAGCTCTCGTACAGCGCCGCCAGGCACAGGAACACGAACAGCACCGAGATCGCGTACAGCAGCGGCGCCTGCGATCCCGACAGCCGCTCCTGGTACGACTGGCCGGCCCATTCGATGCCCACGTCCGCCGGCAGCTTCGCGACGATCGCC
Source organism: Burkholderiales bacterium (assembly GCA_026125625.1). Lineage (GTDB taxonomy): Bacteria > Pseudomonadota > Gammaproteobacteria > Burkholderiales > SHXO01 > SHXO01. Next base: position 196 of record JAHCKU010000591.1, read on the forward strand.
TCCACCGCAGCCATCGCGCTGCCCGAGCTGACGCCGGGCGCGGCCTCGCCGACGATCTCGTACGAACCCAGGCCGTTGTAGCGCTCGAGCTTGGGTGCACCGTAGGTCCAGCCGCTGCTGGCGAAGGCCGAGAACGGCACCATTTCGGCATTGCCATTGCGCACCGACCAGCGGCCGATGTCCTGCGGCAGCATGCGCGCTGCCGGCTCGCCCTGCACGTAGACCTTCTTGATCCGGCCGCGGTTGACGAAGTCGTTGACGTAGGTGCTGCCCAGTGCGGTCGACAGCGTGTTGTTGATGTCGGAGAGCGCCAAGTCCAGCGCGCCGGCTTTGGCATCGTCGATCCTGATATCGAAGGTCGGTGCGTCCTCCAGGCTGGCGTAGCGCACCGATTCCAGCTTTTCGTTCCTGGCTGCCAACGCCAGCAATTGCTCGCGTGCAGACACCAGTGCCTCGTGGCCGGCGCCGCCCAGGTCCTGCAACTGGAAGGTGAAGCCGGAACTCTGGCCCAGCCCGGGGATACCGGACGGGGCGATGGCAAAGATCTGCGCGTCGCGGAACTTCTGCGTCATCGCGTTGGTGATGCGCATGCCGATCGAGGCAGCGTCGGCCTCGCGCTCGCTCCAGTCCTTCAGGCGCACGAAGCCCATGCCCGAGTTCTGGCCGCTGCCACCGGTGCTGAAGCCTGCCACCGCCATCACCGAATCGACTTCCGGCTGCTCGCGCACGTACTCGGCGACCGCATCGATCACCTTCAGCGTCTGCTGCTGTGTGGCGCCGGAGGGCAACTTGATCTGCACCATCAGCATGCCCTGATCTTCCTCCGGCAGGAACGAGGTCGGCAGGTGCCAGAACAGCAACCCCAACACCGCCAGGATTGCAACGTAGGTCGCCACGCCGAGGCGGCGGTGCCCGGTCAGGTATGCCACGCCGTCATGGTAGCCATGGCCAGCGCGCTCGAAGCGCTCGTTGAACCATGTGAAGAAACGCGCCAGCAGCCCTCTGCTGCTGACGTGGCCGCCCTGCTCGATCGGGGTCAGGATGGTCGCGCACAGCGCCGGGGTCAGCGTCATCGCCACCAGTACCGACAGGATCATCGCCGAAGCGATCGTCACTGAGAACTGGCGATAGATCGCACCGGTGGAGCCGCCGAAAAACGCCATCGGCAGGAACACGGCGGTCAGCACCAGCGCGATACCGACCAACGCGCCGGTGATCTGGCCCATCGACTTGCGCGTGGCCTCGTACGGCGACAAGCCTTCCTCGCTCATCACGCGCTCGACGTTCTCGACCACCACGATCGCATCGTCCACTAGCAGGCCGATCGCCAGCACCATCGCGAACATCGACAGCGTGTTGATCGAGTAGCC
>JAHCKU010000592.1 GCA_026125625.1 Burkholderiales bacterium
GGCGGTGACGCCCTGCAGGCCTTCGCCGATCAGCTGATCGGCAACATCGAAGCATTCGTGGCCGGTCGGCCCTGCAATCTCGTCACATGAACCGTTGCGATACCCATGCCTGCCAGGACGACATCATGAGTGCAAGAGACAACATCCTCGGTCGTATCCGCACGGCACTCGGCCGCCGTGCGCCGTTGACCGAGCAGCAGGCGGCGGACATGCGCGACAAGCTGCGCACGCATCCGCGCGGGCCGCAGCCGGGCATGTCATGGGATCTGCTGGAGCGCTTCAAGGCGCGCTGTCAGGTGCTGTCCACCACCGTGGATGAGATCAGCGATACGGCGCAAGCGCCGGCTGCGCTGGCGCGCTATCTCGCGGAACGCAACTTGCCGATGCAGGGCGTGTGCTGGCCGGAGTTCGATGCACTGCAGTGGAACGGTGCCGGTCTGCACATCGAGGCGCGTCCGGCTGTCGGCGACGACCGGCTCGGCATCACCGGTGCATTCTGCGCGATCGCCGAGACCGGCACGCTCATGCTGCTGTCCGGGGTGCGTACGCATCCGGCCACCAGCCTCCTGCCGGAGACGCATGTCGCGATCGTGCCGGTCTCGCGTATCGTGCGCAGCATGGAGGACGGCTGGGATCTGCTGCGCCGGGAGGCGGGGGAATTGCCGCGTCAGGTTGCCTTCGTTTCCGGCCCCTCGCGTACCGCCGACATCGAGATGACGCTCGTGATCGGTATCCATGGCCCGTATCGGGTGCACGTGCTCCTGACGCACGCATAAGCGAGCGCCTGCGCCGCAGGCAGGAGGGGGGTAGAGCCATGTCGGTCATGGAGCGCGTCGTCGTCGGTACGGATTTTTCCGAGCGCGCCGGCTGGGCCGAGCAGCGCGCCGCCGATCTGGCCCGCGCGCTGGGATGCGCAGTGGATCTGGTGCACGCCGTCGACACCACCGGCCAGGCGCTGCTGCCCGGGCGCGATGTCGACACTTTCATCCGCGCCGCTCTCGAGCGGCGCGCGCAGGATCTGGCGAGGCAGCACGATCTCGTCGTCAACGCCGTGCTCGAAAGCGGGCAAGCGCACCGTTGTCTGCTCGATCGTGCCGACACCTTCACTTCCAGCCTCACGGTGCTCGGTGCCCACGGAGGTCACTTCGTGCAGGATCTGTTGTTCGGCTCCACTGCCGAGCGCGTGCTGCGCGGTGCGCAGGCTCCGGTGCTGATCGTGAAGCACCCGCCGCAGGGTGCCTACACGCGGGCGGCGATCGGCGTCGATTTCTCGCCCTCTGCGCAGGCCGCGCTGCGCATGGTCAGCCTGCTTCCTCCCATGGATCTGGTAGCGGTGCATGCGGTCGAATCACCGTTCGAGAACTGGCTGGGCGCGGCGGGTGCGAGCCGCGAAGAGGTGGAGGCCCATCATCGGGAGTTGACCGAGCAGGCGCGTGCGCAGATGCGGCAATTCGTGCTCGATCTGCCCGATGCGCTACGCGAGGCCTTGCACGCGCAGCTGGACGTCGATCGCGCGCGTTTCGAGGTCGGCTATCCTTCGCAGGTCGTTGCCAGCAAGGTGGT
>JAHCKU010000593.1 GCA_026125625.1 Burkholderiales bacterium
ATGCGGCCGGCGAGGTCCTGTCGAGCGACTACTTTGCGACGCTGAGCGTAAAGGCTGCTCCCGGCGGCAAGTCATTGGTGGAATGGAAGGCGCGCTTCAAGCGTCTGGCATACTGGACCGACGATCCGCCGCCGGGCCAGGATGACGAGACCGTGCGCAAGGCGCTCAATACCGGCTATCCACTCGGCCTGAAGACACTGAAAGAGCTTGTCGAGAGCAGCAACGTGCGGTGAAGCCCGGCCGGGCGTACTCGTACGCTCGTGGTGGTCGCAGCCTTCCTGCTGCAGTCGGCGTGGGCCGGCCCGGTGGATGTACCTATACCGCCTCTCCGATGGCATTGGCCCAGCGCATCGCCTCCACCTGCAGCGGGGGCAGCCTGCTGCGATCGAGCGTCGGCAGCCGTGCCAGTGCCTGCTCGATCTGGGTCATGTCCGATTCCTCGAGCGCTTCCACCAGCGCGAGCAGACCGCCGAGCCGGCCCGTGCGCGCGAGCAGCGCTTCCCTGATTTCCGGATCGATCGCCATGCTGCCGAGAATGTCCTGCAGCGGCATGCCGAGCAGGGCATTGACCAGCGACAGGATGCCGGTCATGAACGCACGATCCGGAAGGTCGTGCTCCCTGGACGGCAGCACCTGCGCCACCAGTTCCATCAGCCTGCCGCGGGTCGCCGCCAGGACCAGCAACGGACTGGGGAATTCCGCGCCCGGCGCGCTGCCCAGCGTGAACAGCAGAACCTGCAGCCAGCGCTGCAATTGCGCCCGCCCCAGCATGGTGATGGCGCTGCGTAGCGAACGAATTTCGCCGTACCCGCCGATGCCGACCGAATTGACCAGCTTGACCAGCTTGAGGCTGAGATCCGGGTTCTGCTTGAACACTGCTTCCACTTGCGCCGTGTCCGAATCCGTCAGCACCAGGCTGAGCAGGCGCATCAGTGCAGACTCTGCGTGGCTCAGACGCCGGCCGGAGATGATGGAGGGTCGGGCGAAGTAGTAGCCCTGAAACAGCTCGTAGCCCAGGGCCATGCATTCGTCCACCCGCGCACGGGTGTCGACTTTCTCCGCCAGCAGGCGCACCTTGAGCCGCTTCAGGCGTGCGGTGGTTTCGCGCAGCACTTCATGGTCCATGTCCTGCACGTCGACCTTGACGATGTCGACGATATCGAGCAGCGGCTCGAAATCGGCCGTGCGGCCGGTGAAATCGTCCAGCGCCAGTGTGAAGCCGGCCTGCTTGAGGCTGCGGCAGCGCTGCGCCAGGGCATCGGTGACGCGCACCGTCTCGAGGATCTCCAGCACCACTTTGCTCTTCGGCAGCAGCTCGATGACATCGCTCATCAACAACGAAGCGCTGAGATTGATGAAACCGACGTGTCGGCCAAGTACCGCTTCGACCCCCAGTTCGGTGAAGGCGTGATTGATCACCGTAGCGGTGGCGAACACGTCGTCCTCGACCTGCGCGCCGTTGACGCGGCCGGAGCGGAACAGCAGCTCGAACGCAGCCAGACTCTGGTTGCGGTCGAGGATCGGCTGCCGCCCCAGGAACAGCTCCTGGCCGCTGGTGTCAG
>JAHCKU010000594.1 GCA_026125625.1 Burkholderiales bacterium
GCATGCGCTGCTCCACCATGTCCGCGCTCGGCCGAGGGATGGTCATCAGGCCGCGCAGACGCAGGCCGGGCAGTTGCGCGACGGCATGCGCCAGCGGCTCCACCTCGGCCGGGGCCACGCCGCTCTTGCTCGCCTCGCCGCCGACGTTGACCTGCAGGCATACCTGCAGCGGCAGACTGCCGCTGCGCGCTTCACTCAGGCGCTGAGCGACTTTCAGGCGATCGACGGTATGCACCCAGTCGAAGTGCCGGGCGATGGCACGTGTCTTGTTACTTTGGATCGGGCCGATGAAATGCCATTCGGGCCGGGCTGCACTGCCGCCGCCGCCATGGGCCAGCGCCGTCTCCACTGCCTGCATCTTGGCCAGCGCCTCCTGCACGTAGTTCTCGCCGAAGGCGCGCTGCCCGGCTGACAGCGCCGCCAGCACCGCATCGGCAGGAAAAGTCTTGCTGACGGCCACCAGCTGGACCTGGGCGGGATCGCGCGCGGCCGCTACCGCCGCCGACCGGATGCGCTCGCCCACGTCGCGCAGGCGGGTGGCTATTTCGTGCATCGACGTCCAGCCGTACCGAATCGATAGTCCCTGGGCATAGGATTTGCCTGTCACACCTCCCGCTGTGGCACGACGCCCGGTCGGCGTCGCGGCCGGTTTCGTGGCCGCGTCGCAATCCCCTGCCTCGCTTGCAATTACGCGCCGAGTATATATGGACATTTCCGAACTGCTGGCCTTCGTGGTCAAGAACAAGGCCTCGGACCTGCACCTGTCCGCCGGCCTGCCGCCCATGATTCGCGTACACGGCGACGTGCGCCGCATCAATCTGCCGCCCATGGAGCACAAGGACGTGCACGCCATGGTGTACGACATCATGAACGACGGGCAGCGCAAGACCTACGAGGAGAATCTGGAGTGCGATTTCTCCTTCGCCATCCCCAACCTGGCACGCTTCCGCGTCAACGCCTTCGTGCAGAACCGCGGCGCCGGGGCGGTGATGCGGACCATTCCCTCGAAGGTCCTGTCGCTGGAGGATCTCAAGGCGCCGGCGATCTTCAAGGACATCTCCGAGCAGCCGCGCGGGATCGTGCTGGTGACCGGCCCGACCGGCTCGGGCAAGTCCACCACCCTGGCGGGAATGGTCAACTACATCAACGAGAACGACTACGGTCACATCCTCACGGTGGAGGATCCGATCGAGTTCGTGCACGAAAGCAAGAAGTGCCTCATCAACCAGCGTGAAGTCGGACCGCATACGCTGTCGTTCTCGAACGCGCTGCGCTCCGCTCTGCGGGAAGACCCGGACGTGATTCTGGTCGGCGAAATGCGCGATCTGGAAACCATCCGCCTGGCCCTGACCGCAGCCGAGACCGGCCACTTGGTGTTCGGCACCCTGCACACCAGCTCTGCGGCGAAGACCATCGACCGTATCATCGACGTGTTCCCCGCAGCGGAAAAGGAGATGGTGCGCGCGATGCTGTCGGAATCGCTGCGCGCCGTCATCTCGCAGACCCTGCTCAAGACCAAGGACGGCAGCGGACGC
>JAHCKU010000595.1 GCA_026125625.1 Burkholderiales bacterium
CGCCGGGTGCGGACGGTGCAGGCTTCCCACTCGCTGCGGGAGGCCCACTCGGAGCGGGCGGTGCGCTGACCGCTGGTGGCGGCGTGCCCGGCATGGGCGCAACCGGCTCATCGCGCACCGGGGCGGACGCCAGCGGTACTCCCCAGCCCTCCAGTACCAGGCGCACCAGCGATGCCGGCAGTGCGCGTCCGAAGCCACCCCCGCCGCCTACGGTGGTGACCATGCCGATCACGCGCTCGCCCAGCAGCACCGGCCCGCCGGAATTGCCCTCACCGATGCTGCCATCGAGCGTCAGCTCACGGCCTTCCAGCGATACCACATTGGCGCGCAATACCGCCCACGAACCGCCGCCTTGCGGAAAGCCGATGACGATCACCGGCTCGCCGCCGCTCAGGCTGGTCGACGACGCGACCGGCAGCGCGCGCAGGCCGGCGGGGAGTTTTTCCTTGCCACGCACCACCAGCAATGCCAGTCCACGCGGATCACCGCCCTCGATGCGCACCACTTCCGCGGCGATGACGCTGTTGCGACGAGTGAAGAATTCCACGCCCGGCTTGCTGTCGCCTTCCACGACGTGGGAGGCAGTGAGGATGAAGGCGGCATCGGCTTCGAGGCGGACGATGAAGCCGGTGCCGGTCCGCCGCAGCCCTTCGGCCTGCGCGGTGATGCGCACCACACCTGCCTTCTGCACCTCGAGCGATTGCGCCCGCGCCGTCGCCTGCAGCACCAGCGCCAGCAGTCCGACGACCATGGCCAGCCGTGTAAGCATCATCATGGCGCAGCAACTCCCATTCAAGCGCACGTCGTATCCGCGTACGCAGACTTTACACGTGGAAGCCAGAGCATGCGCTGTCGCCGTCGGCGCATGCGAAAATGCCACTCCCTGGTTGATTGCGCGAGCAGCACACGATGACTCCGGAGGAATTTCGCCGCTACGGCCACGCGGTGGTCGACTGGATCGCGGACTACCGTACCCGTCTCGAGCAGTTGCCGGTGATGGCGCAGACCGCCCCCGGCGACATCAAGGCCAGATTGCCGGCCTCGCCTCCGCTGGAGCCCGAATCCTTCGAAGCCATCCTCGCCGATCTCGATCGCATCGTCCTGCCCGGTCTGTCGCACTGGCAGCATCCGCGCTTCTTCGGCTACTTCCCCGCCAACGCGCAGCTGAGCAGCGTGCTGGGAGACTACGTCAGCACCGGGCTCGGCATCATCGGCCTCGCCTGGCAGTCGAGCCCGGCATTGACCGAAGTGGAGGAAGTCGCCACCGGCTGGCTGCGGCAGATGATCGGCCTGTCCGATGCCTGGAACGGCGTGATCCAGGACACCGCCTCGACCAGCACGCTGGTGGCGCTGCTGTGTGCGCGCGAGCGCGCCAGCCGCTACAGTCTGGCGCGCGGCGGCCTGCAGGGCGAAGACCAGCCGCTGGTGGTGTATGCCTCGTCGCATAGCCACAGCTCGGTGGACAAGGCAGCGCTGCTGGCCGGCTTCGGGCGCGAGAACATCCATCTGATCGCGCACGACGACAACTTCGCCAT
>JAHCKU010000596.1 GCA_026125625.1 Burkholderiales bacterium
GGCAGCCCCTCCAGATCGAGCGTCTCGTTCAGCGCCCGCAGCAGATCGGGCGCGGTATCGGCCAATGTGCCGTCGAGATCGAAGACGATGGTGGCGTCGGCGAAAGCGCCGCTGGTCATGAGCATCCCCGGAAACGCGGCGCGGGGGCGCTTGTCCGTCGCGCCGCGCGCGGGACTGGGCTAGAACGGCGCTCGGATTCGGACAAGCCGGGGCGATGCAAATGAGCCGAGCGCGGGCCGCGATCATTCTGGCCGCGGGCCAGGGCGTAAGAATGCGCTCGGCGCTGCCCAAGGTGCTGCATCCGCTCGCCGGCAAGCCATTGCTGCGGCATGTGCTGGATGCAGCCACAGCGGTATCCGCCAGCCGCCTGGTGGTGGTCTACGGCCATGGCGGCGATGCGGTGCTGCGCAGCTTCAACGATCCGGGGATCCACTTCGTCGTGCAGGAACCGCAACTGGGTACCGGGCATGCGCTGCAACAGGCGCTGCCGCATCTGCCCGCAGACGGCGCCACCCTGGTGCTGTACGGCGATGTTCCGCTCATCCGGCCGGAGACGCTGGCGCGCGTGCTGGCGCACGGCAATGCCCTGTGCCTGCTGACCGCCGTGCTGGATGATCCCACCGGCTATGGACGCATCATCCGCGATAGCGCCGGCAAGGTGGTGCGCATCGTGGAAGAGAAGGACGCCGATGCCGCGCAGAAGCAGGTGCGCGAGATCAATACCGGCATCATCGCCGCCCCCAACGCCGCGCTGCGCGAGTGGCTCGCGCGGCTGACCAACCACAACGCGCAGCGCGAGTACTACCTGACCGACGTGGTGCCGATGGCCATTGCCGCGGGCATGCCGGTGGTGACCGAGACGGTGGACGCGGCGTGGGAGATCCAGGGCGTGAACAGCCGCGAACAGCTGGCCGAACTGGAGCGGCGCCACCAGCTCGAGTGCGCACGCCGCCTGATGGCGGACGGTGTCACGCTGCTCGATCCGGCACGCTTCGACCAGCGCGGTACGCTGCAATGCGGCCAGGACGTGACCATCGACATCGGATGCGTGTTCGAAGGGCAGGTAATCATCGGCGAGGGCTGTCACATCGGCGCGCATTGCGTGATCAAGGACTGCGAGATCGGGAGCGGGACGGTGATCGCGCCGTTCAGCCATCTGCAAGGCGCGCACATCGGATGTGACTGCCGCATCGGCCCCTATGCGCGGTTGCGGCCCGGCGCAGCGCTCGCCGCGCATGCCCACGTCGGCAATTTCGTCGAAATGAAGAATGCATCGCTGGGCGAGGGATCCAAGGCCAATCACCTCACCTATCTCGGCGATGCGGTCGTCGGCAAGGACGTGAACATCGGCGCCGGCACCATCACCTGCAACTACGATGGTGCCAACAAGAGCCGGACGGTGATCGAGGACGGCGCGTTCATCGGCTCCAACAGTGCGCTGGTTGCGCCGGTCACGATCGGGCGCGACGCCACCATCGGTGCCGGCAGCACGATCACGGCCGATGCTCCGGCCGG
>JAHCKU010000597.1 GCA_026125625.1 Burkholderiales bacterium
AGTGCAACCGTCTTCCCCTCCTTGAACAAGGAGGGGTGGCGCCGAAGGCGACGGGGTGGTGCCTGTTCAGGACAGACGATCCACGGCTTGCAGCACGCGCGCGAAGAAGCCATCGGCATGCTCCGCATCGATCCAGCGCACCACCAGCACCATGCGCCGCTGCGGTTCGATCCAGGTGAAGGAGCTGCCCGCGCCGATGGCGAAGTAGCTCGACTCCGGGACGCTGGGGAAGACCCGCCGCGCGTGATTGAGCCAGATCAGATAGCCGTAGAAGGGCGCGATCGGGCACGGCGTGCGCATGCGCTCGATCCACTCGCGTGAGAGCACCTGCCGGCCATCGTACCGGCCGTCGTCGAGCAGCAGCTGACCCACACGTGCCTGATCCGTGCTGCCGATCGACACCCCGCCGCCCCAATGCGTGCCGCCGGGCACCGATTGCATCCGCCGGCCGTCGATGTCGACCCACGCGTCGTCATAACCGGCCCAGTTCCAGTTCTCGCTCGCTCCGATCGGCCGCATGATCGCTTCGCGGAACACTTCCGGCAGCGGGCGGCGAAACAGGTGCAGCAGTGCCAGCGCGAGCTGGTTGATGCGCACGTCGTTGTACTCCCAGAACGTGCCCGGCGCGTGCAACGGACGTGCGTCGCCCTTCCTGCCTGCATTCGCGGCTGCACCCTGGAAGGACAGCACGCGGTAGCGATCGACCTGGTCCGGCACGCCGAAGCATTCACCTTCCCATTCGCTGGTCTGCTGCAGCAGATGCTTCCACGTCACCTGCGCATTGCGCCCATGCTCGAAGCCGATGCCGCGCACGCACGCGCCGACGGGCTCGTCCTCGTCCGGCAACAGCCCGCGATCGTGGGCCACACCGGCAAGCAGCGCGAGATAGGTCTTGGCGACGCTGAAGGTGAGGTCGGCGCGTGCCGGCTCGCCCCACGACAGCAGCGGCCTGCCCTGCAGCAGGATGGTGCCGGATACCGGTCCGCGTGCATGCACCGGTCCGCGCAGACGGTTGTATGGCGCCGGATCCTGCTGATGGATGCCCCAGCCCTCACCGATCTCGCGCGTCCACGAGGTTTCGTGCTCGACGGCGAACCGCACCGCCTGCTCCAGAGCATCGTCACGCACGTCGCTCATGCTGTCGTCCTGAATGTTCACTTCGATGCCGGTGCCGGGTGGATCGGATCCACCCAGGGCACGGATTCAGGCGGCTCCGCCGGCTCGATGTCGAGGTTCACCACCACCGGTTCCTGACCGCTGCGCACCAGCACGCATTCGAGCGGCTTGCCCGGGTCGGCATTGATCTCCTGATGCGGCACGAACGGCGGCACGTAGATGAAATCTCCGGGTCCGGCCTCGGCGCAGTATTCCAGCCGCTCACCCCAGCGCATGCGTGCACGCCCGCGCACCACGTAGATCACGCTCTCGACCGGACCGTGATGATGGGCGCCGGTCTTGGCGTTGGGATGGATCACCACGGTACCGGCCCACAGCTTGTCCGCACCCACAC
>JAHCKU010000598.1 GCA_026125625.1 Burkholderiales bacterium
GGAATTACGACGACATCACCGGGCTTCATGTCGACATTGGCGGAAACGTCCCCTCTGCGAAGCAGATCCTTGAGACGGACGTTGTAGAGCTTGTTGCCGTCGGCCGGGCGCAAGATGTGCGCCTGATTGCCGTCGGCGAAATCGGTAATGCCGCCAACCGCGATCATGACGTCGAGAATGGTCATGTTCTGCCGGTAGGGAAGCGCCTGGGGCCGTGCTGCCTCGCCGACCACGCGGATCTGCTCGCTGTACGGGCCGACGAAGCCGGTCACGATCACCGTGACCACCGGATCGCGGATGTACTTGCCCAGCGCCTGTTCGATATCGCGCGCGAGCGCCGTCGAATCCTTGCCGATCGCTGGCAGATCCTCCACCAGCGGCACCGTGATCTTCCCGTCCGGACGAACCGGAACGCTGGTCGACAGATCGGGGTTGCGCCACACGATGATGTTGACGTTGTCTCCAGGGCCGATGAGATAGGTGTATTCCGCGGACGCCACGGAAGTGGGTGCGGGCGGATAGGTAGTGCGTGATGCGCAGCCCGTTGCCAGTAATACGGGCAGCAGCAGAGCGAGTGCTGCTGCAAGTCCAGCTGACCAACGTCGTTCAGTACCCATGGAGCCCCCTAAAGATGCTGCAGCGTAAATGCCTAGTTTTGCATTGCAATTATACATAGCCGGTCTGGGAGCTTAATTCATAAGTGGCGGGGATGTAACATAATTTTCACGCTTACCGTCCGCCTTTCCCGGGACGTCCTGGCGCAAATCGGCGACAGTCATTGCACAATCGATGCCAGCTGTTTTTCTTCCGCGGAGGGAGGGGTGGCCGACGCGGCGCCACGCATGGACCTGTACGTCCCGGCTATTCCAGCTTCTTCAGGTACTCCTTCGTGAACACGCGGTCAGGAAGGTTTCGGGACCGGATGTCAGCGTACTCCATCACGGACACCTCGTCCTGCTTGAGCGCATCGGTCATGACCAGGCGGGTAGGCCGCATACGGCCGGCGACTTCCCGGTAATTGCCATAGGTGCAGGTTTTCAGCAGCCGGTTGGACACGGAGTAGAACTCCGCCTTGTATGGCCAGGCATCACCCTTACGCAGCCACAGGCGAACCCTGTGGTAGGTCACGCTGCGATCGCGCGCCTGCAGATCCAGAACGTGCAGCTTCTCGCCATCGGTCTCGTCACTGCCGGCCATGCTGGCCACGTAGTCCCCGGCAAAGTTGGCGCGGGCGATGTCGCCATTGGCGACCTGTCCGGAGAGGCGCTGCGCGAGCGACAGGCGCACGGGCTGCGACACGGACGGGAGGAACAGCCACAGCTCCCGGCCGCTCATGAGCATGATCTGACCGCGATCGCTTTGCGGCTCGACCACCATCACCAGCGACTTGTCGTTGTCCTTGGACAGGACGCGGTACAGGCGTGCATCGGTCTCCCGCCCGCCCCTGGTGGTGCGGATCGACACTGTCAGCTCTGCGCCTCCGGTTGGAAAGCTTAACTCTT
>JAHCKU010000006.1 GCA_026125625.1 Burkholderiales bacterium
TTCTTCGGACTGGGCAGCTACATGATGGCCATGTTCATGAAGCTGGAATCGACCGAAAGCGGCAGCTCGGCGCAGGCACTGGCGCAGTTCTTCGGCTCGAATCTGCCGGATTTCATGGTGTGGAACAGCGTGGAGAAGCTGCCGTGGTGGTGGGAGCCGTTCCATCACATCTGGTTCACGCTGCCGGCCATCGTGATCCTGCCGGCGCTGCTCGCGTTCGTGCTCGCCTACGCCAACTTCCGCAAGCGCGTGGGCGGCGTGTACTTCTCCATCATCACCCTGTCGCTGTCGGCGATCATGGCCATCGTCATCATCGGTCAGCAGGGAGTCACTGGCGGGGTCAACGGCATCACCGACTTCAAGACCATTCTCGGCATCAGCCTGGAAGAGGAGGGCATCCGCACCCGCCTGTACTTCGTGACCGTGCTGCTGCTGCTGATCTCACTGCTGATCGGTACCTTGATCGTGCGCAGCCGCCTGGGCAAGGTGCTGGTGGCGATCCGCGACCGTGAGGACCGCGTGCGCTTCTCGGGCTACGATCCGGCGCTGTTCAAGGCCTTCATCTTTGCGGTGGCGGCGGTGCTGGCCTCCATCGGCGGCGCTCTGTTCACGCTGCAGGTGGGGCTCGCCTCGCCCTCGCTGGTGAACATCGTGCCGTCCATCGAGATGGTCATCTATGCCGCGGTCGGCGGCCGCCTCTCGCTCATCGGCGCGGTGTACGGTGCGGTCCTGGTGGGCGCAGCCAAGACCTACTTCTCGGAGAATTTCGTCGAGTACTGGCTGTACTTCATCGGTGCGCTGTTCATCGTCGTCGTGGTGTTCCTGCCCGAGGGCCTGGCCGGCCTGCTCAATCGCATCACCGGCAGAAGGAAGGGGCGGGCATGACCAGCCTCATCCTCGCAGTCGAGGACCTCACCGTATCCTTCGACGGCTTCAAGGCGGTCGACAAGCTCAACTTCTACGTCGAGGAGGACGAGCTGCGCTGCGTGATCGGCCCCAACGGTGCGGGCAAGACCACACTGCTGGACATGATCTGCGGCAAGACCAAGCCGACCGCCGGAACCATCAAGTTCAAGCGCTTCCAGCTGCAGGACATGATCGAGTATCAGATCACGCGGCTGGGCGTCGGACGCAAGTTCCAGAATCCTTCGGTGTACGAGGATCTGACCGTCTTCGAGAATCTGGAGATCTCGTATCCCAAGCGGCGCGGCATCCTCGGCTCGCTGTTCTTCCGCCGCGACCGGGCGCTTCTGGACAAGATCGACAAGGTGGCCGAGGACATCTTCCTGCACGAGGTCCTGCGCCACAAGGCCGGTCAGCTGAGCCATGGACAGAAGCAGTGGCTCGAGATCGGCATGCTGCTGATGCAGGATCCGGAGCTGATGCTGCTGGACGAGCCGGTGGCCGGCATGAGCCCGAAGGAGCGCGAGCAGACCGCCGAGCTGCTCAAGCGCATCTCCAGCGGACGTTCGATCGTGGTGATCGAGCACGACATGGCCTTCGTGCGCATGATCGCGCACAAGGTCACCGTGCTGCATCAGGGCAGGCTGCTGGCCGAGGGCAGCATGGACCAGGTGCAGAACGATCCGAAAGTCATCGAAGTCTATCTCGGACACTGAGCGGAACACGCATGCTGACGGTCGACAACATCAACGTCTACTACGGCGACAGCCACGTCATCCGCAACGTCGCGTTCCAGCTCGGCGAGCAGGAAACCATCGCCATCATGGGGCGCAACGGCATGGGCAAGACCACCTTGCTCAAGGCGCTGATCGGCATGCTGCCGGTGCGCAGCGGCAGCGTGCGTCTGAACCAGCGCGAGCTGGCGCACGCCAAGAGCTACGAGCGGGTGGCGGCGGGAATGGGATTCGTACCGCAGGGGCGGATGATCTTTCCCTATCTGACGGTGGAGGAGAACATCCTCACCGGCATGGAGGGTGCGGCGGACAAGCGCATCCCCGCCTACATCTACGAAGTCTTCCCCGTGCTCGAGGAGATGAAGCGCCGGCGCGGCGGCAATCTTTCCGGCGGCCAGCAGCAGCAGCTGGCGATCGCACGCGCGCTGGTGAGCCAGCCGAAGGTGCTGATCCTGGACGAGCCCACCGAGGGCATTCAGCCGTCGATCATCAAGGACATCGCCAGGGCGCTCAACAAGCTCAAGGCCGAGCTGAAGTTCTCGCTGATGGTGTCGGAGCAGGTGCTCAGTTTCGCGATGGAGATCGCCGATCGCTTCCTCATCATGGAGAAGGGCGAGTTCGTGCACGAGGAGCAGCGGGCCACGGCGGACACCGCCAGGATTCACGCCTACCTCACGGTGTGAGCGGGGCAGTACCGGATCTTCGAGGCGCACGGCAAACCGGGCGGCGCCGACAAGAGAGCAGCTCAAGGGCGAGCGCGCGATATAAACCAGACTATTGAAGGAGAACCTGGATGCTACACGGAGACATTTCCAGCAGTAACGATACTGTGGGCGTCGCGGTCGTCAACTACAAGATGCCGCGGCTGCACACCAAGAAAGAAGTGCTCGACAACGCACGCAAGATCGCCGAGATGATCGAAGGCATGAAGATCGGCCTGCCGGGCATGGACCTGGTGATCTTCCCCGAGTACAGCACGCACGGGATCATGTACGACTCCAAGGAGATGTACGAGACCGCCTCCAGCGTGCCGGGCGAGGAAACCGAGATCTTTGCCGCTGCCTGCCGCAAGGCCAACGTCTGGGGCGTGTTCTCGCTCACCGGCGAACGGCATGAAGAGCACCCGCACAAGGCGCCTTACAACACCCTCATCCTGATGAACAACAAGGGCGAGATCGTGCAGAAGTACCGCAAGATCATGCCGTGGGTCCCGATCGAGGGCTGGTATCCGGGCAACTGCACTTACGTTTCGGACGGCCCCAAGGGTCTGAAGGTCAGCCTGATCATCTGCGACGACGGCAACTATCCGGAGATCTGGCGCGATTGCGCAATGAAGGGTGCGGAGCTGATCGTGCGCTGCCAGGGCTACATGTATCCGGCCAAGGATCAGCAGGTGATCATGGCCAAGGCCATGGCATGGGCCAACAACACCTACGTGGCGGTGGCCAATGCCGCCGGCTTCGACGGCGTGTACTCCTACTTCGGGCATTCGGCCATCATCGGCTTCGACGGCCGTACGCTGGGCGAATGCGGTGAGGAGGAGTACGGCATCCAGTACGCGGCGCTGTCCAAGGGTCTCATTCGAGACGCGCGCAAGAACATGCAGTCCGAGAACCACCTGTTCAAGCTCCTGCATCGCGGCTACACCGGCATGATCAACTCGCGCGAAGGCGATCAGGGCGTGGCTGCTTGCCCGTACGACTTCTACAAGAAATGGATCACCGATCCGGAAGGCACCAAGAAGATGGTCGAAGCCATCACGCGGCCCACGGTCGGAACCGAGGAATGCCCGATCGAAGGCATTCCCAATCCCAAGGCAAAGACGCACGCCTAACGGATTCGCAGCGGCGTCTGCGCAACGGGCGCCGCGCTTTCCTATCTTTCCCGGCGCACGTGCGCCGACGCAGACCTTCACCGGGCAATGAGCGAGTCACTGCTAAAGTCGGAGGTGTCCTACACCCTTCTGGCCAGCGGCACCATGTTGAAGATCGACCACATCGTCGGGATGGCCAGCGAGCCGTCTCTGGCCGGGCGCCTGCATCGCCTGGAGCACGCCGGCGGCGTCGAGTACGTGACCTTGAGCGAGATGGACACGCAGCGCCATCGTCTGCGCGTGCTCACCGACCGCGGCACCGAGTGCGCCATCACGTTGCCGCGAACGCAGCATCTGAGCGATGGCGCTGTGCTGTATCTGGACCCGGCGCGTGCAGTGGTGGTGCGCATGGCCGAGCAGCGCTGGCTGGTGCTGGAGCCGGCCGACGTGGCAGCCGCCGTGGAGCTGGGCTACTTCGCCGGCAACATGCATTGGAAGGTCGAGTTCGATCGCGGCCGCCTGCGCATCGCGCTGCAGGGACCGGTGGAGAACTACCTGGAGCGCCTGGCGCACTTCACGTCCGGTGGCCGGGTGAAGCGGGTGCAGGAAGCGGATGGAGCGTGACGTGCAAGGTCATGACGGAACATGGCCGGAGCCGGACGATGCACGCTCGCGGGGCGCCGAGGCGATGCAGCTGCTGGCCTGCCTGCAGAACGCAGACAGCTTCTTTCCCGCCGGCGGTGTCGCGTTCTCATGGGGTCTGGAGACGCTGGTCGCCGACGGACTAGTGCGCGATGCGCAGCAGCTGCAGGCGCTCGTCCCGGCACAGCTGCGTTATCGCTGGAACGTGGCGGAGCGCCCGGCACTGGTCGCTGCCTACCGTGCCGCCGATCTGGAGCAGATCCGCACCATCGACCAGCAGGTCGAAGCGATGACATTGGCCACGGAGCTGCGCGAGGGATCACGCCGCGCCGGCGCCTCGCTGCTGTCGGTGCATGCGCGTCTGGGCACGCGCGGGGCGCAGGCCTATCGCACGGCTGTGCATGCAGGGCAGGCACATGGACACCTGCCCGTGGTGCAGGGCTGGATCTGGCGCGGCGCCGGACTGAGCGAGACGGCGGCACAGGCGGCCTCGGCACACACCTTTTGCGTGGCCCTGCTCGGCGCGGCGTTGCGGCTGAGCGTGATCGGCCATCTCGATGGCCAGCGCATCCTGCTCGAGGCGCGCGCCGTCATGATGGAGCTGCTCGACGAGCCGGTGCTGGACGTGGAGGAGATGTACAGCTGCGTGCCGGCCACCGAGATCGCCGCCATGCGTCACGAATCGCAGACCGTCCGCCTGTTCGCCAATTGATGCTTTCATCGTCCACATCGCGTACCGCTTCGCCGCCTGCCGATTTACAAGGATCACAGACATGCTGCTGACACCTACCGAGATGGAGCGGCTGACCATCTACGTGGCCGCCGAGATGGCGCGCAAGCGCAAAGCCAAGGAACTCAGGCTCAATCATCCGGAAGCCACGGCCTTCATCGCCGACGAAATCCTGGAAGGTGCGCGCGAAGGCCGCTCGGTGGCCGAGCTGATCGGCTTCGGCTCCACCATTCTGAGCACCGATGACGTCATGCCCGGCGTGGCGGAGCTGATGCCGATTCTCCAGGTCGAGGCGACTTTCCCGGACGGTACCAAGCTGGTCACCGTGCACGAGCCGATCCGGCCCGGCAGCCAGCCGGACGCCGCTGCCGCCGTCCCCGGCGAGATCATCGCAGCCGATGGCGACATCGAAATCAACGCCGGGCGCAGCCGTGCCCGGGTCAAGGCGATCAACACCGGCGACCGGCCGATCCAGGTCGGCAGCCATTTCCATTTCTTCGAAGTCAACAAGGCACTCGACTTCGATCGTGCACAGACTTTCGGTATGCATCTGGACATCCCCGCCGGAACCGCGGTGCGCTTCGAGCCGGGCGAGGCGAAGGAGGTCGAGCTGGTGGCCTTCGGCGGCACCGGCGAGATCTTCGGGCTGAACGGCCTGACCAACGGCTCCACCCGCAGCGCCGGCCGCAAGCAGGAGGCGCTGCGCCTGGCACGCGAGCGTGGCTACAAGGGGGCATGACCATGACGAAGGGCGGCTGGCTGCCCGTGTCGACATCGCTGCGATGTCTTCCCCGCCTCTCACGGGGCAGGGAAGACGATTGCGATGCGCCGATGTGTTCCCCGCCTCTCACGAGGCGGGGTGGCGCGAAGCGCCGGGGTGGTGTGGGGTGGCGGCGTGCGCACGACCACCCCGTCGCCTTCGGCGGCACCCCTCCTCTACGAGGAGGGGAAGACGATTGCGATGCTTTGGTGTCTTCCCCGCCTCTCACGAGAAGAGGAAGAACATCGCAACGACGCATCTTTTAGCATCTGCTTCAAAGAGAACACGACAATGGCACGAATGTCCCGCAAGGAATATGCGCAGCTGTATGGTCCGACCAAAGGTGACGGCGTACGGCTGGGTGACACCTCGCTGATCGCCGAGATCGAGCACGACTTCGCCGTGCCCGGCGACGAGTGCCTGCACGGCGGCGGCAAGACGCTGCGCGACGGTCTCGGCCTCACGCCCGGCTACGACAGCGCGCAGGGCGCACTGGACATGCTGATCAGCAATGCCGTGATCATCGATCCGGTGCTGGGTGTCATCAAGGGCGACATCGGCATCAAGGACGGCAGGATCGTCGCCATCGGCAAGGCCGGCAATCCCGCCACCATGGACGGCGTGCATCCGCGGCTGATCTGCGGCGCGGCCACCACCGTGCGCGATGCCGAAGGCCTGATCGCCACGCCCGGCGGCATCGACGTGCACGTGCACTTCGACAGCGCGCAGCTGGTGGAGCACGCCATCGCCTCCGGCCTCACCACCATGATCGGTGGTTCGCTCGGACCGATCACCGTCGGCATCGATTGCGGCGGCGAGTGGAACGTGGGCAAGATGCTGCAGGCATCCGAGGCGTGGCCGATGAACTTCGGCTTTCTCGGGCGCGGCAACACCTCCAAACCGCGTTCGCTCTATGACCAGATGCGCGGCGGCTGCCTCGGCCTGAAGATCCACGAGGACTGGGGCGCCATGCCGGCAGTCATCGACACCTGCCTGGCGGTGGCCGACGAGCTGGATTTCCAGGTGCAGCTGCATACCGACACGCTGAACGAGTCCGGCTTCCTGGAAGATACGCTCGCTGCCATCAACGGCCGCACCATCCACATGTATCACACCGAGGGTGCTGGCGGCGGCCATGCCCCGGACATCATCGCCGTGGCCGGGCAGATGAACTGCCTGCCCTCGTCGACCAATCCCACCAATCCCTACACCGTGAACACGTTCGACGAGCATCTCGACATGATCATGGTGTGCCACCACCTCAACCCGGCCGTACCGGAGGATGTGGCCTTCGCCGAATCGCGCATCCGCGCACAGACCATTGCAGCGGAGGACGTGCTGCACGACATCGGCGCGATCTCGATGCTGGGATCGGACAGCCAGGGCATGGGCCGCATCAACGAGGTGATCTGCCGCACCTGGCAGCTCGCATCGAAGATGAAGGATCAGCGCGGCCGCCTGGCGGAAGAGAGCACGCGCATCGGCGACAACGAGCGCATCAAGCGCTACATCGCCAAGTACACCATCAATGCCGCGCGCGCATTCGGCATCGATGCCTACATCGGTTCGCTGGAAGGCGGCAAGCTGGCCGACATCGTTCTGTGGCGGCCGGGCTTCTTCGGTGTCAAGCCGGAGCTGGTGATCAAGGGCGGCTTCATCGCCTGGGGTGCGATGGGCGACAGCGCCGCCAGCCTGATGACCTGCGAGCCGCTGGCGATGCGCCCGCAATGGGGCGCGTTCGGTGAGGCGCGCAAGCATCTGTCGGTGAACTTCGTCACCCAGGCGGCGGTGGACTACGGCGTGCAGGCGCGCCTGGGCCTGGTCAAGCAGTGCCTGCCGGCGCGGGGCACGCGCAAGCTGAACAAGACCCACATGCTGCACAATGCCGCATGCCCTGCCATCAGCGTGAATCCGCAGACCTTCGAGGTGATGATCGACGGCCAGCTCATCACCTGCGAACCGGCCAAGGTGGTGCCGCTGGCACAGCGTTATCTGCTCAGATAGTCGAGTAACCCCAAGCTCCCCTTGGACCTAAGTGAACACACCGACAACGGATTTCAGGCGCCAGACTTCCGACCGCCCCCATCCTGGCGCCGCACGCGTGGGCATCGGCGGCCCGGTCGGCTCCGGCAAGACCGCGCTGCTGGAGCAGCTCATCCCGCGCTTCATCGCACGCGGAACGCGCCTGGCGGTCATCACCAACGATCTGGTCACGCGTGAGGATGCCGAGCGCGTCAAGCGCAGCGGACTGATCGATCCCGAGCGCGTGCTGGCGGTGGAGACCGGCGCCTGTCCGCACACCGCGATCCGCGAGGATCCCACTCTGA
The DNA here is from genome assembly GCA_026125625.1 of Burkholderiales bacterium. Taxonomy (GTDB): domain Bacteria; phylum Pseudomonadota; class Gammaproteobacteria; order Burkholderiales; family SHXO01; genus SHXO01. The sequence goes on from JAHCKU010000006.1 coordinate 7,910, forward strand.
ACATGCAGGCCGCGGACGAGCTGGAGGCGAAATTCGGTCCGCTCGACCTGGTGCTGATCGAAAGCGGGGGCGACAATCTGGCGTCGACCTTCTCGCTCGACCTGGTGGACTACTGGCTGTTCGTGATCGACACCGCCGGCGGGGACGACATTCCGCGCAAGCGCGGGCTGGGCATCGTACAGTCGGACGTGCTGGTGATCAACAAGACCGATCTGGCGCCGTACGTGCGCGCGGACGTGCAGCGCATGCTGCGCGAGGGCACGCAGGTGCGCAACGGCCGCCCGATCCTGCTTACCAACTGCCACAGCGGCGAAGGCGTGGACGCAGTGGTCGAGCGCATCGCCGCCGATGTGCTGTTCGACCGTTGAGGGTGTGACGCATGGCCGGTGATCGCCTGCTGGCCGAAGACATGGCGCGTCTGGCGCCTGCGGCCCAGCCCGCTGCCGGCGCGCAGGTGGATCTGCGCTTCGCGACGCACGGCGATGGGCGCACCTTCCTCGCCGCGCAGCAGGTGCGCTATCCGTTCCACCTGGGGCGCAGTCTGCACTTCCCGGGCGATCCCCCCGGCATGCCGACCTACTACGTGCAATGTTCCGCCGGCGGGCTGTTCGACGGCGATCGCGTGCACTGGCGCGTGCGTGCGGATGCGCACGCGCATATGCATCTGACAGGTTCCGCCTCGACCATCGTGCACGCGGCGCGCGACGGCTGCGCAGTGCAGGAGATCGACATCGAGGCTGGCGCGGACAGCTACCTCGAGTATCTGCCCGATCCGATGATCCTCCTGCCCGGGGCTCGGCTGGCCAGCACGGTGCGCGTGCGCGTCCATCCCGGCGCCAGTGTGCTGGTGTGGGACGCGGTGGTACCCCATGATCACACCGGCCAGGGAGCCACGTTCGACTGGATCGATGCCCGCATGCGCATCGAGGACCAGGACGGCAGGCTGCGCGCGCAAGACCGCTACCGTCTGCACGGCGGCCTGCAGGCGCAGCATCTGCCCGGCGTCACCGGACGTTTCACCTGCCAGGCCGGCTTTGCCGTGGTGACTGCGGCGCTGCCGTTGCCGCAGCTGCGGCAGACGCTGCGCATGGCGCTTGCGGAGCTGCCATCGGCATACGCGGCAGTCAGTGCATTGCCCGCCGCCGCCGGCCTGTGGCTGCGATTCCTGGCCGAGGACGCCCACGCATTGCGTGCAGCGCTGTACAGTGCGTGGTGTGCGGTGCGCACTGCCTTGATCGGAGTGCCGCCGTCCCCACGTCGCAAATAGCCGTGCCGCACGGCAACGGCCCTCATCAATCGAGCCCTGCAGCAGGACACATGCAATGGACCGTCTTCCCAGCGAGAATCTGATCGCGCAGTACGTCATCGACGAAGAACCGTACTATCGCCCGACCGGGCAGGAGGTCGCGCTGTACGAGGCGGCCTATGCGGTGCGCATGCCGATGATGCTCAAGGGGCCGACCGGCTGCGGCAAGACGCGTTTCGTCGAATACATGGCCTGGCGCCTGGGCAGGCCGCTCATCACCATCGCCTGCCACGAGGACATGACTGCCTCCGATCTGGTCGGCCGCCATCTGCTGGATGCGAGCGGCACGCATTGGCAGGATGGCCCGCTCACGCTGGCCGTGCGCCACGGCGCCATCTGCTACCTGGACGAGGTGGTCGAAGCGCGGCAGGACACTACCGTGGTGATCCATCCGCTCACCGACGCACGGCGCGTGCTGCCGCTGGAGAAGAAGGGCGAGCTGGTGCACGCGCATCCCGATTTCCAGCTGGTGATCTCCTACAACCCCGGCTATCAAAACATCATGAAAGATCTCAAACAGTCGACCAAGCAGCGCTTCGGCGCGCTGGATTTCGGCTGGCCGGTGCGGGAGGTCGAGATCGAGATCGTCGCCCACGAGTCCGGCGTCTCGCCGGCTATTGCGGCCACGCTGGTGAGCATCGGCGAGAAGTCGCGCAATCTGAAAGGGCATGGCCTGGAAGAGGGCATGTCCACGCGCATGCTGATCTACGCCGGACAGCTCATTGCCGGCGGCGTCGAGCCTGAGGCAGCATGCAGCGTCGCGCTGGTACGCCCGATCACGGACGACCCCGACATGCGCGATGCGCTCGATGCCGCCGTGAAGGCGTTCTTCTAGCGCCAGCGCGCAACGCCCCGCTTCTTTCGTCGTGCAACCGCTTGCCGTTGCCCATGCCGAGATCTACGCGCAACTGCCGCCGACGGCGCGCGAGCTGATCGGCAGCGGCTGGGAGGATGCCACGCGCGGGCTCGTCCTCGAGGCCCAGCGGGCGCTGCTGCAGGGTGCGAAGCGGCTGCTGGAGGCGGGCTGCGGCGCCGGAGTGATGGTGGCCTACATGCGCAGCGTGCCGGGCCTGCTGCGCAGCCATGGCGAGGAAGCGCTGGCTCCCATGCTGGGTGTGTCGCTGTCGCTGCTGGCCAGAGCCGGTGCCTTCACGCTCGACGTCTTCCTCGACAAGCTGCCGCAGGTCATGTGCCGGCTCGGCGCACGCGAGCAGCTGCATGCCTATCTGGAACTGGTGGAAGAGTTGAGCGAGACGGCACCGGAGGTGTTGCCGGACTTGTTCGAGCGCGCCGGCACCTTGCTCGACCAGCTCGCGCTCGACGAGCTGCGCCGCTGGGCCCTGCTCGGCGTGCAGGCGCATGCCGGCGACGATGGCGAGCGCCAGGCGTGGTTCCGTCTGGAAAGCCGTGATGCGCGTGCGATCCTGCGCACTGCCGCCGAAGGCGTGCTGTTCACCGGTGTGGAGCGGCGTCTGGGGTTCTATCTGCGTGCGTTGTGGGCACGCGAGGCGTCATGGCGGGTCGCTGCGCCGGCCGGCGAGGGCAGGAAAGGGCGCCGGGTGTCCATCGTCGACGGTGCGATTCGCATGCCGCAGACGTTCGAGGCCTTTCCCGGCCGCGACGGGCTTAGCGTGTATCGCGCCGCTGCGGCCCACGCAGCCGCCCATCTGCAGTACTCCACGCAGCGTTTCCCGCTGCGCAGTCTGCGCCCGATCCAGGTCGCCCTGGTATCGCTGATCGAGGATGCGCGCGTGGAGCAGCTGGCACTGCGCGAGATGCCCGGTCTGCGTGCGTTGTGGCAGCCGTTCCACGTGGCGCTGCCGAGCTTCACCGTGACCGCGGTTTCACTGATGCAACGGCTTGCTCGCGCCCTGATCGAGGCCGACTACCGCGACGACAATCCGTTCGTGCGCAAGGGACGTGATCTGTTCCGGCAGGCACAGGACCGGCTGGCCGATCCACTGATCAGCAGGGAGATCGGCAACGTGCTGGGCAACGATCTCGGCCAGATGCGCGTGCAGTTCAATTTCAAGACCTACGTCGTGGAACCGCTGTACCGCGACGACAACCTGTTCCTGTGGGACCTGGGCGACGCCGGCGCGCAGCAGAGCGAGGAGCAGGAAGCCATCGTGCAGTCGGTGAAGCTCGAGCAGCAGGAGGGCGGAGAGCAGTCCGATGCGCAGGTGGACGAAGAGCAGGGCGCGCCGGCCGAACCCGAGCGCGGACAGCTGGAGGCAGCCAGTGCCGATGAGACCGCGGCCATCGAGGCGGCGCTGCTGCAACCGTTCGTCTACGACGAGTGGGACTACCTGATCGGCATGGACCGGCCCGGCTGGTGCACGCTGATCGAGAAACCTGCGGTGCGCGGAGACCCGCAGCGCATCGACGACATCCTGCTGCGCAACGACGATACCGTGCGCCGCCTCACCAGCATGATCAAGGCGGTGCAGATGCAGCGGCCGCAACGCCTGAAGAAGCAGCTCGAAGGCGATCGCCTGGACCTGGATGCGTGCATCGGCGCCACCATCGATCTGCGCGGCGGCCGCACGCCCGATCCGCGCGTGCATCAACGTCTGGGGCGCATCAACCGCGATCTGGCGGTGCTGATGCTGCTCGATCTGTCGCAGTCGACCAACGAATGGGTGCCAGCTGCGGGCACCAGTGTTTTAAACCTGGCGCGGGAAGCCACCGCACTGGTGGCGCATGCCATGGTGGATCTCGGCGATGCCTTCGCCATCCACGGCTTCGACTCGAACGGCCGACACGACGTGGAGTATTACCGCTTCAAGGATTTCGACCAGCCTTACGACGAGCATGCGCGCGCCCGCCTGGCGGGCATGAAGGGTCAGCTGTCCACGCGCATGGGCACCGCGCTGCGCCATGCCGGACACTTCCTGCGCATGCGGCGTGCCGCGCATCGGCTGATTCTGCTGCTCACCGACGGCGAGCCGCACGATATCGACGTGCACGACCGGCGCTACCTGATCTTCGACGCCAAACGTGCAGTGGAGGATCAGCGCCGCTACGGTATCGCCACGTTCTGCCTGAGCCTGGATGCGGCTGCCGACGAGTACGTCACACGCATTTTCGGCGCACGCAATTTCATGGTTCTGGACCAGCTGCGGCGTTTGCCGGAAAAGCTGCCGGCCCTGTATCTGCGGCTGACCAGTTGAAGCTGCGTTGCTGTCCGTAAACGACGACAGATCCTGGTGGCGGTCGTCGTTTAGAATGGCCGGGCGCTCATCGCCAATCGCCACCATGGCTTTCTTCACCATTCTGCTCGCCCTGTTGATCGAGAACGCACGTCCCCTGCCGTGGGCCGGAACGCTTCTCGACGCCTACCATCGCTATACCGATCGTCTGGCCCACGATCTCAACGCCGGCCAGCGCGTGCACGGTGTGATCGGCTGGTGCGCGGCGGTGGTGCCATGGGTGCTGCTGGTGCTGCTGGTGTTCTACGCGCTGCATCTCATGGGCGTGGTGCTGGGATGGGTGTGGACGCTGCTGGTGCTGTATGCGTGCCTGGGCTTCCGCGAGGCGGCACAGCCGCTGCGCGATATCTTCGATGCCATGCGTGCGGGAGACATCGAGCGCGCGCGTGCGCTGCTGGCCACGTGGCGCGGTGAGCAGGCCGGGGCATACGGCGAAACGGAGATCGCCAAGGCGGCGATCGAGACTGCGCTGGTGCGCGCGCATCGGCAGGTGTTCGGCGTGATCTTCTGGTTCATTCTCCTCCCCGGGCCCGCCGGTGCCTTGCTGTATCGTCTCTCCGAGGAAATGGAGCGGCGCTGGGGCAGGCGGCAGGACGAGGCGTTCGGGGCCTTCGGTGAGTTCTCGGCCAAGGCGTTTCGGGTGCTCGACTGGCTGCCGGTGCGATTGTCCGCGGTAGGCTTCGCCATCGCGGGCAACTTCGAGGATGCGATCTCCGCCTGGCGCACGCAGGCGCGTTCCTGGTTGAACCACTCGGAGGGAATCGTCCTGGCGAGCGGCGCCGGTGCGCTCGGCGTACGCCTGGGCGGTGCCTTGCCCGGGCTGGAGAGCATGGACTTCCGGCCGGAACTGGGCGAAGGCGAAGTGCCCGATTCGAACTATCTGCAGAACGCGCTCTCGCTGCTGTGGCGCACGCTCATCGTCTGGCTGGTGCTGCTTCTGCTGTTGACCTTGGCAAGCTGGGTCGGCACCTGATAGTTCTGTCGAGCATTCAATATCGCGGACGACGCTGCGCTTCATGCGCGAGCTTGCGATACACCGCCAGGCGCTGCGTGCCGATCTTCCCGCACTCCGCGGCCGCCTGGATGGCGCAGCCGGGTTCCGACAGATGGCGGCAATCGTTGAAGCGACATTGCCCCAGCCATGGACGGAATTCCATGAATCCGTGCGGCAGTTCCTCCAAGGTCACGTGTTTCAATCCGAACTCCTGCATGCCGGGTGAATCGATCAGGGCAGATGTGTGATCAAGGCGGTACAGGCGTGCATGCGTGGTGGTATGCCTGCCCGAATCCAGTGCCGTCGAGACATCGCCCACGGCTGCACGTGCCTGCGGCACCAGGGCATTGACGATGGTCGACTTGCCCATGCCGGATTGGCCGACCAGCACGCTGATGCATCCGTCCAGCCGCGGGCGCAGCGGTGCGACGTCGTGCCTCGCCACCAGGGGTAGGACCTCGTAGCCGAGCGATGCATAGCGCTGCAGCCGCTGCATGGCGGCAGCGCTCGCGTCGAGATCGAACTTGTTGAGCACGATCAGCACGCGCAGGTGCTGGTGCTCCGCTGCCACCAGGCAGCGGTCGAGCAGCTCTTCGTAGAACGAAGGCACGGCCGCCACGACCATCACCATCTGATCGACGTTGGCAGCGATCAGCTTCTGCCGATACAGGTCGGACCGATACAGCAAGGTGCGACGCGGGTCGGTCGCCTCGATCACGCCTTGCCCGGGCGCGGTGAGCAGGACGGCTACGCGATCTCCGCACGCCAGTCCGCTTCTCTTGCCGCGCGGGAAACAGGAGACGATCTGGCCGTCCTGCAGCTCTACCAGATATTGTCGGCCATGGGCAGCGACCACCTGACCGGTATGCAGGGAAGAATGGGTTGCCAACGCGATGCTCGATGCTGGGAGGCACGTATTGTAGGACCGGCGCACCCTCGATCAAAATCACCGTTGCGCTTGATCGAGCTTGTCCGGGTGACCTCCCGCCTGCGTCGATCTCGTGATGCAGGCGCCCTGCACGCAGCACTTCGGCACGCGCCGCCGCGGCGCGGTCGACACGGTTGGCTCAGCTCGGCTTCTTGCCCATCTTCAGCACGCCGACCAGGCTGGTCATCGCGCGATCGACCAGCGGAGCGGAATCGATCAGTGCGGCGCGGCCGGTGCGGAACTCACGCGTGAGCTGATACAGGGAATACTCCGCAACCTTGCGTCCTTGCCGGTTGACGAACAGGTAGGTGCCTTTCAGCGGACTGATGTACGACAGCCGCGCCGGGGTGCGGTTGTCGTCATCGTCGCGGAACTCGAGCCACGCGCCTTCCTTGAGCGAGCCGACCATGCGTGCGTGCTCATCGTCGCTGCCCTGGTTGCGTTCGTTGCCGCCCGTCATGCCCGGTATGTCGGTGGCTACGCCGACCACCACGCCTCTGGAGAATTCCGCGAGGTCGATTTCCTCCACCTCGATCTCGCCGTCGCCGAAGGGATTCGGGATAGTCACGGCGGAGAAGGTGGCCTCGGCTTCGGTGGGCTCCATGTCCTGGTCCTGCTCGGCGACCGGCGGGGCCTCGCCGGTCGCCGGAGCAGCTTCCGGCACAGCTTCCGGAACCACCTCTTCGAGCGCCGCGATGGCGACGTCGGTCAGCACCGGAACATCATGTTCGTCGTGCGCCTGATCGCTCGCGGTGTCCTGTGTGCTTTCGTCGGCGACGGCCGGTGCAGCGTGGGACGGCGCATGCGGCGCGACGTCGGTTGCGGGCGCTTCCTGCGCCGTGGCCGGCGCTGCGTTTCCATTGATGATGCGTGTATGGCAGCGCATCAGCTTCGCGAAGAACGTGCGCCGCGTGGCATCGTCCACGTCGATCAGTTGCATGCCGAAGTTGAGCCGCTTGAGCAGGCCGGGCAGGCGCGTGGCGAGACGGCGGCGTTCCGCCAGCGACTGCATGGGACTGACGCTCCAGATGAGCAGATCCATGGTTGCCGTGGCAGTCTTGTATGCGTCGCTGTCCGCGCCGTGCTTGGCATAGGTCACCAGCAGCAGCTTCACCCACTGCTGACTGAGGAATCGCACGATGACCGGCGGCAGCTTCCTGGAGTCGACACGCAGCTTGATCGCGTGCTGTGCGACGGCCTTGGCCAGCGCCAGCTTTTCCTTCTGCTCCACCGCCTGCGCCAGCTCGCGCGCCTGTTCCTCCGCGCGACGTACGTCCTCGCTGCCCAGGCGTTCCACTTCGGCACGCATGGCATCGAACACTTCCATGTCGTCCTGGAAGCTGTCGATCAGCTTCTGAACCAGGCCGTCCAATTGCGCGTAGAGCGGGCTGGAAGAGCCGAAGTCCTGCGGCAGTTGCAGGGCGATGTCGCCCAGGGCATCGAGCAGCTGGCGCGCAGGGTGTGTCTTCTTCGAGAAGAAGGTCTTGTCGATGAGGGCGACTTTCAGCGTCGGGATTTGCAGCCGGCCGATCAGGCCCTTCATCGCGCTCGGGATCTTGCGATCGTCGAAGATCTGATCGAACAGCATGATCACGATCTCGAGCGTCGTGCCTTCCGTCTGGCCCATGCCGCTGCCCAACGGGGTGGCCTTGAGCTCACGCAGGACGTTCGTCATCCCGGGGGCGATCAGCGTTGCTGCCAGGGGCATCGAACCGCCGCCGATGCCGCTCACGTCACCATGCTGAATGCGCGTGAGCGATTGAACCAGCTCGGCCGGATCGAGGGGCTGGCCGCCGGCGGGGACACCGGTGATGGGTGGGAAGCCGGGGATCTGCGGCGCGGGACCAGCAGGCGCAGGCAAGCCGGACCCAGGTACCACGGCGCCAGGTACGACAGTACCCGGTACGACGGCGCCCGGTACGACGGAGCCGGAAACGCCCGAGCCGGGAATACCGGTGCCCGGCATGATGGCACCGGGAATCATCGGCCCGGGAACCATTGGGCCAGGAACGACGGGACCGGGACGTACGTTTCCCATCAGTCCCTGGAGCAGGGCGAAGAAGTCCTGATCACCGCCTGACGGCGCGACTGCGGCATTCAGCTCTGCCTGCAGTGCCTCGGGGATCTCGGCCTTCGGCCCGAGTGCGCTGAGCGCCCCGAGTGCAGCGGCGCGGCGCACGCTGCCGTAGCGGATCTTGGGCAGGATCGCGTGCTGCACCAGGAGCGTGTTGAGATCCTTGTAGATCGAGCGGATGTCGTCGAGCACGTGATCGTCGAACATCTTCAGCAGCGTCAGGCGAATTTTCACATCGCTTTCGACGTGCTGGCAGGCGCGGCGGAAGGCGTTGCAGATCGCTTGCGGACTGAAGGGGTTGGCCTTGCCCTGCAGTGTCGCATCCCCGAGCAGAACGCCCACGCGCTGGTCCAGGGCCACCACCTCCTCGTCGCAGTAGCGGCGCAGCTTCAACGACATTTCATTGACACGCAGGGTCTCTTCGAAGTCGTTCTCGTCCACCAGCGACAGTTCGAGCGCGGACAGATCGTCCTGCGCATAGGTATTGGCGGAACGTTTGCCTGCCGTGGCGGCTTCGAATTCGCCCAGGAAGTGGGTGTGGAACTGCTCCTGCAGCAGCGCGCGCTGCTTGACGACGACCTGCTTGGCCAGCGCGAACTGGTCGCGTGCCTCGCGATCACTGGCACTGCTGCTCGCCGTCCAGACTGCCTGCTCGATGTTGCTCAGCATCTGGCTGAGCGACTCGGACAGCCGCTCCAACGCGAGCTGCTGACATTCCCGCAGCAATTTCTCGAAATTGACCGCTTCTTGCGTGGGTGTTGACCGGTCGAACTCTCGCATGGGGATTACGTTGGAGACGGCTGCGTTGTTGCTCATACCCTCGCCCTCAAAAACGTCGGCGGTTGCCACCGGCCCTGGAGGCGGCAAGGATGCGGAAGGCTGAAGGGTGGGACCCGCAGGGGTCTCCTGCCACTTGGCGGTCCCGCCGTCCTAGAGCCAGGCTCCTTAGACCGGTGACTTTGCGTCCCCACCTTTCGGTGGGTTTGCCCTTATCAATTGACAAAGTCGCTACTGCTGATGCATTGCGACCCGAGCGTGCCGGTCAGATTGCTGGTACGGCTCAGTCGCTAACGTTATATCGTCCAGCCGGGGCGAACTTTAAGGAGGTGCTGCACGAATTTCGCAGTGCGCGTTCAGAGCTTTCCCTAGGTAAGCTCTGAACGACTATCGCGCTGCGCTCAGCGCTTCTCTAGGAAGAAGGCTGTACCGGCGGGACGTCGCCGGCCTTGTGCCACAGCGTCGGGTCCATCGACAATTCCTGCTTGCGCAGCTTCATGGCGCCACGCGGGTCGCCGCCGCGCGGGTCGGCATTCTTGACCTGCTCGAATCTCCTCAACGCATCGTCCAGCGCCGCTTCGTCGAGCACGTAGCCCTTGGCCTGCATGCACGCGGCGAACGTCTGCGCACGCTCGGTCAGGCGCGCCAGTCGTTGCGCTTCGTTTCCACCGATGAAGCGCGATGGCGGCATGCACGCCTGCACTTCCGGGGGCGGCTCCGGCCGCCGGCTGGCGCATGCAGCCAGCGCGAGCGCGAGCGCCAACAGCAGGCCGTGGCGTGCGGTCATAGATCGAACAGCGCGTCGATCTTGGCCGCGCAAATGAAGTCGTTGTCCGACAGACCCTTGATCGCGTGTGTGAGGTAGCTCACCTTGCACTGGTTGTAGCCGACCAGCAGATCCGGATGATGGTCTTCCCGGTGCGAGATCCATGCCGTGGCGTTCACGAAGGCCTGCGTCTCGTAGTAGTTGGCGAAACGATAGGTCTTGGTGATGGTGCCGTTCTCCAGCGTCCAGCCGCTGAGCCCCTTGAGCAGAGGTTCGATCTGCGCGGGCAGGAGCGGTGCCACGCCACCTTCGCACGGCGCACACTTTCTTCGGCGCAGACTCCTGGCGATGTCGTTCATGTCGGTGTTTCCCTTAGATTGCCCGGACCCAGCGTCTGCAGCCGCTCGATACGGATGCGGGCCGGTGGGTGCGAGTCGTAGAACGCGGAATGCACGGGGTCGGGTGTCAAGGTCGAAGCATTGTCCTTGTACAGCTTGACCAGGGCGCTCACCAGCTCGCGCGCCGAGCTGTAGCGTGCGGCGTAGGCATCGGCTTCGAATTCGTGCTTGCGCGAATAGCTGGCTGCCAATGGATTGAGAAGAAACGTGAACACCGGCACCACCAGCATGAACAGGACCAGCGCCATGGCGTCGCTGGCCGGGTAGCTCACGCCCAGCCCCTGATAGAACCAGGCCTCGTCCTTGACCCAGCCCAGCAGCGCCAGAAAAGCGAGACTGACCACGAATGTCCACGCCATCCGGCGTATCACGTGATTGAGCTTGAAGTGACCGAGCTCGTGCGCGAGGACGGCTTCGATCTCGCTTTCGTTCAGGCGGGCGATGAGGGTGTCGAAGAAAACAATGCGCTTGGTCTTGCCGAAGCCGGTGAAGTAGGCGTTGCCGTGGCTGCTGCGCCTCGATCCGTCCATCACGAACAGCCCGCTGGAACGGAACCCGCACTTGGCGAGCAGTTGTTCGATGCGCGACTTCAGCGATCCCTCCTGCATGGGAGAGAACTTGTTGAACAGCGGCGCGATGAACGCCGGGTAGACGGCGAGCACGAGCACGCTGAAGGCGATCCATACCAGCCAGACGTAGAGCCACCACAGCGCGCCCATGGCCTGCATCAGCCACAGCACCACCAGGATGAGCGGCAGGCCGAGCGCGGCGGCGAGCACGCTCTGCTTGATCAGATCACCGGCCCACATCGCCCGCGTCATCTTGTTGAAGCCGAAACGCGACTCGATGGAGAAAGTGCGGTAGTAGCTCAAAGGCAGATCCACCGCGGAGGTGACCAGGGTGAACAGCGCGATCAGCGCGGTGCCTTGCAGCAGCGGACTGTCGAACCATCCGCGTGCCACCGAGTCCAGCCATTGCAGCAGCCCGCCGAAGGTGAGCACCAGCAGCATTGCCCAGTCCACCATCGAGTGCAGCACGCCGAAGCGGGTGCGGGTGCTGCTGTAGTCGGCTGCCTTTTGATGCGCGGCGAGGCTGATCTCGTCGGCGAACTCCCTCGGTACGGATTGCCGATGCTGCATGATGTGGTGTACGTGACGGCGCGCCAGCCACAGGCGCACGCCGGCAGCAAGTGCGAGGGCGAGCAGAAAGGCTGCGGTGAAGTCGTTCATGGGCGCTGGTGCGGCGGCACGATCATGGGATCACGACCTTGTGACACAATGGCCGCTTCGGAATTCCTTGAAAATTATGGCACAGGACAGCAGCCGTCTGATCTGGATCGACATGGAGATGAGCGGGCTCAGGCCCGACTCGGATGTCATCCTGGAAGTTGGGCTGGTCGTCACCGACCAGAATCTCGTCGTCGTAGCGGAAGCACCTGTCCTGGTCGTGCACCAGAGCGACCAGGTGCTCGCGGGCATGGATGCATGGAATCAGGCCACGCACGCCAGGACCGGGCTGGTCGAGCGCGTGCGCAGCTCCACGCTGGACGAGGCCGCCGTGGAGAGCCGGATGCTGACTTTCCTGGAAGCGCTGGTGCCCTCCGGCGCATCGCCCATGTGCGGCAATTCCATCTGTCAGGACCGGCGCTTTCTGGCGCGCTACATGCCCGGCCTCGAAGCCTACTTCCATTACCGCAATCTCGATGTCAGCACCATCAAGGAGCTCGCGCGCCGCTGGAAGCCGGACGTGCTGACCGGCCTGACCAAGCAGGGACGGCACGAGGCGCTGGCCGACATCTACGAGTCGATCGAGGAGCTGCGCTACTACCGGCAGCACTTTCTCAAGCTGTGAGGGATCGCCGCACGGCGGCCGCGCTTGCGGCTATCCCGGATCGAGTGCGCGCCGGATGAGCCCGCTGGTGGATGCATCCTGAGCGGCGGCCGGCGTGCCGTCGCGCAGATCTTTCAGGATGCGCCCGGCCAGCTGCTTGCCCAGCTCCACGCCCCACTGGTCGAACGAGTTCACGTTCCAGATCGAGCCCTGCACGAATACCTTGTGCTCGTACAGTGCGATCAGCGCACCCAGGGTGTGCGGGGTCAGCCTGGAGAGAAGCAGCGTGCTGCTGGGGCGGTTTCCCGGGAAGATCTTGTGCGGGGCCAGCCGCTCGATCTCTGCCGGGCTCATGCCTTGTGACTGCAGCTCCGCGCGCGCCTCTTCCTGTGTCTTCCCCCACATCAGCGCCTGGCTCTGCGCCAGGCAATTGGCCACCAGCATGCGGTGATGATCACCCAGCGGGTAGTGGGACTGCAGCGGAAGGATGAAGTCGCAGGGCGTCCAGTCGGTACCCTGATGCAGGTGCTGGAAGAATGCGTGCTGGCCGTTGGTTCCCGGTTCACCCCAGATCACCGGGCCGGTCTCATAGGTGATGGATCGGCCCTGCAGATCCACGCTCTTGCCGTTGCTCTCCATGTCCAGCTGCTGCAGATGCGCGGTGAAACGATGCAGGCCCTGGTCGTAGGGCAGCACGGCGTGCGTCGCGGTGCCCCAGAAGTTGCGATACCAGATGCCGAGCAGGCCCAGGATCATCGGCAGGTTGTGCGTCGGCGCGCTCGCGCGAAAATGCGCGTCCATCGCATGCGCGCCGTCGAGCAGCGCATCGAAGTTGTCCATGCCCACGTACAAGGCGATGGACAGGCCGATCGCGGACCACAGGGAGTAGCGTCCGCCGACCCAGTCCCAGAATTCGAATACGTGCGCGTCGGGGATACCGAACGCTGCCGTCCCTTTCAGGTTGGTCGAAACCGCGGCGAAGTGCTGGGCGACCGCAGCTTCGCTGCCCAGCCCGGCCACCAGCCAGGCGCGTGCGCTATGGGCATTGGCCAGTGTTTCCTGGGTGGTGAAGGTCTTGGAGGCGACGATGAACAGCGTGGTGCGCGGATCGAGCCGCTTGAGCAGGCGGCCCAGATGTGCGCCGTCGACGTTGGAGACGAAATGCACACGCAGATCGGGACGCGAGTACGGCTCGAGCGCCTCGCACGCCATGAGCGGCCCGAGATCGGAACCGCCGATGCCGAGATTGACCACGTCACGGATCGCCAGGCCGGTATGGCCCAGGATGCGGCCGTCACGGATGCCTTCGGAGAAATCACGCATCTGCTGCAGCACGCGCCGCACCGCGGGCATGACGTCGATACCGTCGACCAGGATCGACGTGCCTGCGCGATTGCGCAGCGCCGTGTGCAGCACCGCGCGCTGTTCCGTGGTGTTGATCGGCGCACCAGCGAACATGTCTGCGCGGTGTCGGTTCAATCCGGTTTGTTGCGCCAGTTCCAGCAGCAGTGTCAGGGTGTCCTCGCGAATGCGATGCTTCGAGTAGTCGAGGAACAGCCCGGCAGCCTCCACCGAGAATCGTTCGAACCGTTTGGGATCGGCCGCGAACAGCTCGCGCAGGTGGCATCCGGCGAGATCACGCTGATGCGTGTGCAAGGTCTGCCATGCGGGCAACTCGGTAGGTGGTGCTTGCATGCCGCCGGCTCCCGAAGAGTGAAACGCGTCTTTTAGCACAGTCGGCGGCTGTGGTTCGTTTTGAAGCTGCCAAACAAAAAGCCCCCTTGCGGGGGCTTCTCGGTCGGCGCGTTCGCGGCGCCTGTATATGGCTCGGTCAGGCGGCTTTCTTTCTGGTCGTCGCCGGCGCAATGCTGCTGGTGGTATTGGCGACCGTCGCTTCAGTCAATTCCACGACCTGTTTGCTGGCCTTGCAGATGGCGTCGTAGGCCTGATTGGCCGAGCTTACTGCCTGCTTGACCGCGGCGAAGGCATATTCGGAGCCGGAGGGTGCGCTCTTGGCGGCCTTGTCGATGGCAGCAGCCAGGGACTTGCTGGTATCGGCAAACTGGCTGTCCATCAGCTTGCTGAGTTCGGCCTGCGTCTCACTCATCCAGGCGTAGGCCGCACGCGCGTAGCCGGTGGCTTTTTCCGCGTTGGCTTGGGAGAACGTGGCCTGCAACGAGGCCAGCTCTTGCACGTCCCGGGCATCGGCCAGTGCGCGCACCTGCTTCACTACTTCATTGGCAGTAGCCTTGGCGCTCTTTACGTTCAGATCGAACCACTGCTCGGCAGCCTGGCTGGCAGTATCGGCGAACTTGAGGAAGGTATCGAATTGCGCCTTCTGGTAGGCGCTGAAGTCTTCGGGTACGGCAAACATCTGCGGCAGTCTCCTGGGCTAAGAAGCGGTGAGGGTTATGCTGCGGTGCAAAACGGTGGCCATTCTATGCTTTTTGGCCCTATTGTCAACCTGTTTTTTGCACTGCAGCGTACGGCGTCCGGAAGCAGCGCCCCAAGCGCTTCCGGGCGCCGTACGGCCTCGTGTCACAGGCGCTCGAACACTGCAGCGATGCCCTGGCCGCCGCCGATACACATGGTCACCAGCGCATAACGCCCACCGCTGCGATGCAGTTCGTAGATCGCCTTGATGGTCAGGATGCTGCCCGTGGCACCGATCGGGTGCCCGAGCGCGATGGCTCCGCCGTTGGGATTGACCTTGCGCATGTCGAAGCTGAGATCCTTGGCGACTGCGCAGGCCTGTGCGGCAAAGGCCTCGTTGGATTCGATCACGTCCAGGTCCTCGACCTTGAGGCCGGTGCGCTCGAGCACTTTCTTCACCGCCGGAATCGGACCAATGCCCATGTACTTGGGATCCACACCGGCGTGGGCATAGCCGACCAGACGCGCCATCGGCTTGAGGCCCTTGGCGTCGGCCGCCTTGCGCGCCATCAGCACCACGGCGGCGGCGCCATCGTTGATACTGGAAGCATTGCCCGCGGTCACCGAGCCTTCCTTCTGGAACACCGTCCGCAACTTGGCCATTCCCTCCATCGATGCATCTGCGCGCGGATGCTCGTCGGTGTCGAACATGACCGAACCTTTCTTGCTCTTCAGTTCGACGGGCAGGATCTGGCTCTTGAAGTAGCCCTTCTCGATGGCATTGATCGCACGGCGGTTGCTCTCCACCGCCAGCTCGTCCTGCATCTGGCGGCTGATGCCCCACTTGGCCGCGACGTTCTCCGCAGTGATGCCCATGTGAACGGTGTCGAACGGATCGGTGAGCGCGCCCACCATCATGTCCATGATCTTGGCGTCACCCATGCGTGCGCCCCAGCGCGCCGCCGGCATGCTATAGCCGCCGCGGCTCATCGATTCCGCTCCGCCGGCCACCGCGCTATCCGCATCGCCGAGCATGATCACCTGCGCCGCACTCACGATTGCCTGCAGGCCGCTGCCACACAGACGGTTCAGGGTCAGCGCCGGAGTCTCCTTGGTCAGGCCGCCGTCGAGCGTCGCGACCCGCGACAGATACATGTCTTTCGGTTCGGTATGCAGTACGTTGCCGAACACGACGTGGCCGATCTCTTCGGCCGGCACCTTTGCGCGAGCAACCGCTTCGCGCACGACACGGGCGGCAAGGTCGGTCGGCGCCAGATCCTTGAGTGCCCCGCCGTAGTCTCCG
>JAHCKU010000060.1 GCA_026125625.1 Burkholderiales bacterium
TGCCTGGCGGTGTTCTTCGTCGGCAGCCTGCTGCGCTTCAACCGCGATCAGTACACCTGGCGCAGCGGCTCGAGCCAGCTGCTGCGCGCGCGGCAGCTGCGTATCGGCTCCAATCTGTTCCACGTCGGCGTGCTGTTCCTGCTGTTCGGCCACTTCTTCGGCATGCTCACCCCGCACTGGGTGTACGAGCACTTCATCAGCACCGGCGGCAAGCAGCTGGTGGCGATGATCACCGGCGGCATCGCCGGCCTGCTCGCCCTGATCGGGCTCACCATCCTGCTGCATCGCCGACTGAGCGATCCGCGCATCCGCGCCACCAGCAGCCGCATGGACCTCGCCCTGCTTTTCATCCTGTGGGTGCAGCTCGTACTGGGCCTGGCCACCGTGCCGCTTTCCGGCCAGCATCTCGACGGCAGCATGATGGTGGTGCTGGCGGAATGGGCGCAGCGTATCGTCACCTTCCGTGCAGGTGCAGCCGAACTGGTCGCGGGCGCGCCGTGGGTATTCAAGCTGCACATCTTCCTGGGCCTGACCATCTTCCTGATCTTCCCGTTCGGCCGACTGGTGCACATCTGGAGCGGGCTGGCTTCGGTGGGCTATCTGGCGCGCGCCTACCAGATCGTGCGGCAGCGGGGATGACATGGAAACGGACGACGTCCCGTCCGGGAGCAGCCCCGCGGCGATGCTGGAGCAGGTCGTCCTGGTCAACGAGGACATCAAGCAGGTGGTGCGCAACGCATTCCGCATCAATCTCATGGCGCTCAATGCCATCCTGATGGCGCGCCGCGCCGGCAGCGCGGCCGGATTCGGTATCGTCGCCCGCGAGATGCGCGAGCTGAGCGAAGCGCTGGTGCATAGCATGCGGACGCTGCGCGCGCTTTCCGACGAGCTGCTGTACGCGGTGACGTACGTCATGCGCCATGCCCGTATCGAGCACGTACTGGCACGCGCCGCAACGCAAAGCACCAGGGCGCAGGGCAATCTGCGCGAGGTGCTGCGCGCAACCGCGGCGCGGCGCATCGACCTCGAACGGCACGTCGCCGGCCAGTGTGCGGCCCTGGCAACCGACCTCCGGTCGGCGGTCGGGATCAGCCGCGTAGCCGACAGCCTCGCGCACATGGCCAAGATCGAGGCCTCCTGGGCATCCGATCACCGCGCGGGACTGGACACGGTATCGGAGGAGCTGGCGAGCTCGCTGCGCGGCATCCTGCCGCTGCTGCAGGCCCTGTCCACCAAGCTCGAGGCAATCCACCGATGAAGGTCGCGCAGACGATATTCCAGAGTGGTGATCATCGCTGGCTGGCAATCACGCGCGACCCTGCCCGCCCCGACTACGTCATCGACACCAACGAGTACCTGGTGACCGACGGAACCCAGGCGCTGATGTGCGACCCGGGTGGGCTGGAAATCTTCCCGTCGGTGTTCTCCACCGTCAGCAACGAGTGCAACCCCAACGGCATCACCGCCCTGTTCTCTTCACATCAGGATCCGGACGTCATCTCTTCGCTGGCGCTGTGGCTGGAATTCAACCCCACCATCCGCTGCTATACCAGCTGGCTGTGGGCGAGCTTCATTCCGCACTTCGGCGGCACGCGCGAGACCTTCGTTCCGATCCCGGACCAGGGCATGCCGATCGTGCTGGGCGCGCTGAAGCTGCAGGCCGTGCCTGCGCATTACCTGCACTCGTCGGGCAACTTCCATCTGTACGATCCCGCCGCGCGCCTGCTGTTCTCTGGCGACGTGGGCGCTGCGCTGCTGCCAATCGATGCAGGCCTGTTCGTCACCGACTTCGCGCAGCACATCAGGCACGCCGAGGGGTTTCACCGGCGCTGGATGGGCTCCAACGAGGCCAAGCGCGACTGGTGCGAGCGCGCAGCCGGGCTGGATATCGACCTGCTCTGTCCACAGCACGGCGCCATCTACTGCGGACAGGACGTGCAGCGCTTCATCAACTGGTTCGACGAGCTGGAAGTCGGCGTCGTCGATCGCAAAGCAGGGACTTAAGGAAGCGCCGATCAGCATTTCCTTGAGCCGATCCGCCACGATCCGAACGCCAGCAAAGTGCGCGCTGCTGGTGCGCGCCTGCCAGATCGTGCAGCAGCAGGGATGGCTTGCGGCCGTGATGCGCTCGCCATCAGCCTGCCGCCCGTCTTCTTATGGCCCGGCACCCGCGTGCGGATCACGCGGGTGCTTCAGCAGCGGCAGGAAACCGGCGAGCCATAGTGCGAAAGCCGCCGACCAGAGCACGGCACTGATCGTGTAGTGCGCACCGCGCAGCGGCGCGGCGATACCGATCTCCGGCAGCACCCGCACCAGGCCGGCGCCGGCCATGACGATCACGGCCACATGCGCCTGCCATGGCAGATCGAGCGGGCGGCCGGTATGGCGAAGCCCCGCGATGATGAATACGCTCAATACCGCGAGGCCGAGGCTCGCCACGGAAATCATGTGCAGGCCCGTCGCCGGTGCCAGGGCAACACCGAGGCCCGCCAGGCCGATCACCAGGAAGCCGCCTCCGGCGAAGAGATTGGCCGCGGCCAGCGCGAGCACGTGCGTGCGCAGCACGGCAGTCCCGATGAACCATTCGGCCAGTCGGTCGAAAAATGCCGCGGCGGCTGCGAGTGCGAGATAGGCGGGCACGGTGGAGGATGGCGCTGCCAATGCTGCAAGGGCGTAGAGCACGACCAGTGCAGCGGTGAGGTTCTGCCGGCCTGGATGAGGGCGATAGGGCGTGGTCGCGCCGCTTGGATCGAGCGCGAGATTGATCACCACGACGTTGATGCGTGCGATGGCGAGCGAGAAGAACACCACGAAGATCATCAGCGCGGCATGCAACAGCTGCGCGGAGACTTCCATCGCGCCGACCAGCCATGCCACGCGGATTGCCGCTTCCATGAGCCAGAACAGCCCGGCCCAGACGGCGAAAGAGGCGTGCCGGGTGCTGCCCCGCTGGATCAGGGCCGCGAGCACGTACCAGAACAGCAGGCCGAGGAAGCAGAGGTCGGTGACGGCTGCGACGGCAACCAGCGGTTCGGCTCCGATCAAGCCGATCATCCGCCCCGGCAGCCACGCCAGCCCCAGCACGAGGAGCGCGCGGCCGCGCCGCCTGGGCGTGTCCGTCCACTCCGGGACGGCGGAGGTGAGGAAGCCGGCGAGCGCTGCACCGTAGGTGCCGAAGATCATCTCGTGGGCGTGCCATTGGCTCGGCGGTATGCCATGCGCAAACGGCAGCGAGAAGGCGAAGAGCGTCACCCACGCCAGCGGCAGGACCATTGCGTGGCAGGCTGCGGCCGGGAAGAACAGCCGCAGTCCCTCCTCCAGCAACGCGTTTCGTGCGAACTCCCGGTGGATGCCTGGAACGAAGCTCAAGCAGCCCGCTCCCGCTCGCCGTCGAACAGCTCGCGAAACGCCGGGTCGCGCGACCAGCGCTCCACCAGCTCGAAGACGTCGCGGTCACTGCGCGCACCGGGCTGCCCTTCGATGCTGCGGCTCGTCACCAGCCCGAGCGCGTCACCGGACAGGACCACGAGGCGATGCGCGATGCGCACTGCCTCGGCGAGGTCGTGCGTCACGAAGAGCGCGGAGAAGCGCTCGCGTGCGGCGGTTTCGATCACCAGATCCTGGAGCACGCGCTTCAACCCGACATCGACTGCGGTGAACGGCTCGTCGAAGAACATGACATCGGGATCGACGGCCAGCGCGCGTGCCACCGCCGCGCGCTGGCGCATGCCGCCGGAGAGCTCGATCGGATACTTGTCGAGATCTCGCGGATGCAGCCCCACCTCCTCGGCACGCCGGACCGCCGCTGCCTCGCCCTGTGCGCGGGTCACACCCACCGCCCTCAGGCCGTAGGCGATGTTGTCGCGGGCAGTCATCCACGGCAGCAGGCGCGGCTCCTGGAACACCATCGCGTGCCGCCGGTAGGCGCGGTGGACACGCCCCTGCAATGGGTCGATGAGCCCGACGGCGATCTGCAGCACGGTGGTCTTGCCACAGCCCGACGGCCCGAGCAGGGCGACCACTTCGCCGACATCGAGCGTCAGATCGAGCCGCTCGAACACCGGCCGGCCGAGAAAGGCATGCCCGATGCCCTCGAGCCGCAGCTTCATCGCTTGACACCCCACGGCAGGCCGGCCTCCCGCCAGCGCTCGAGCCGGTCGCGCAGCGGCTGCAGGAGCACATACTCGGTGGCGAGCGCGAAGGTGACCACCGCCACGATCAGCGCCATCACCAGTGGAACGTCGAAGAGCGCACGCGCCGTCGCGAGCTCGCCGCCGATGCCGCCGGAATTGGACAGGAGCTCGGCCATGACCGTGACCTTCCAGGCGGTCCCGGCCGTCGTGGTCCACGCTGGGAAGAGATAGGAAATGAGGTGCGGTACTGTGACCGTGCGAAAGCGCAGCCAGATGCTCGCGCCGAAAGAGCGCGCCATGGCGTCCAGCGCGCGGTCGCGCGTCGCGACACCCTCGAGCCCGCCCGCGAAGGAGATCGGCATGGCCGCGACCACCACGGTCATGATGGCCGAGCCGCCGGAGGACCCGAACCAGATCAGGGCCAGCACCACCCAGGCGATCGGCGGAACGCCGAGGATGACGGTCACGATCGGTCGCATCAGCCGCATCGCGGCGAACGAGTAGCCCGCGAGCGCACCGGCGCCGGTGCCGATCGTGACGGCCAGCGCAAAGCCGATCAGCGAGCGCTCGGCCGTCTCCCGGGCTGCAATCGCGAACGACGGTTCGCGGATCAGCGCGGACAGCGCCGCGAGGGTTTCGAGCGGCGACGGCAGGATGAACGAGCCGTAGAACTCGTGGCCGGCCTGCCAGGCCGCCGCCAGGCAGAAGAGGCCTGCGACACCGGCCCAGGCCGACCAGGCATAGCGCCCCAGCCAGCCGGTCAGCGCGGCCAGGCCGCGCAGCGCTGGCATCACAATGCGTAGAAGCGGGTGTCCGGCTGCCTGCCGCCGATGATGCGCGGATCGTCCTTGGCCAGGACGTCGAACAGCATCGCGAGATCGTCACGCGCGGCCGAGGCCGTGCGCACCACGAGGTTGCTGGTGGCCAGCGATTGCTCGAGCACGGCTGCGGGCAGGCCGAACGCGGGCGCGGCCGCTGCGGCCGCCGCACCGGGATCCCGGCGTACGACCTGTAGCGCGGCGACGAGGCAGGCTTGCAAGGCCTCGAGCCCGGGCACACCGATCCGCGCCGCCAGTTTCTCGGATACCGCCAGTCCGGCCTGCGGGATGGTCGTGCGTCCGGCCACGCTCCCCCACGCCTGCTGGCAGTTCACCTCGCGTGCGAGCGGCTTGCCGGCGGCATGCGCGCGCGCGATGGCGCCACTCGCGGCAGGCTCGCTCAGCAGCGCGGCCTGCACGCGGCCGGCGAGCAGCATCTGCACCGCTTCGGGCGGCGTGCCGGAGTAGTCGATGTCGAGGTCGCCCGGTGTGAGCCCCGCGCTGGCGAGCAGGCGCCGGAGGATGTAGTCGGGCATGTCGTTGCGAAATGGCACCGCCACCCGCTTGCCCTTGAGGCCGGTGATACCGGCGACGGTGCCTGGGGGTGCGACCACGTAGAGCAAACCGTCGGTGAGCACGTTGACCAGCCGCAGGCCGAGGCCGCGGTTGTAGAGGTTGGCGGCCACATAAGTGGGGACCACCACCGCCTCCATGCTGCCGGAGCTGATCCCGGCGCGCATCTCGTCCGGAGTCTTCCATGTCCGGAAGGTGGCGCCATCGGCGGCCACTGCGGCGGGAAACGCAGTGGCGGCGGCCTGTGCCAGGATGATCGACGGCGCCGCGGGCGGACCCCATAGCACGAGCGGCCCTGCCGCCGCGGCGAACCGCGTTCCGGCCAGCCAGAGCAGCGGCAGGGCCGTGATCACTGTACGTCTGTCAACCATGATTCATGTCCTCGTTGGATTGTCTCCATTCGACCGGCCTCGCCGTCAGTACAAATGCATACCGGCGCTACGGCATGGTCAGAACCTGACATTCACGCCGGCGAAGAATCCCCGTCCGTCACCCGGAAGGAATGCAGCCTGGTCCGGCCGTGCCTCGTCGACGACGAGCGTGGATGAGGCGTATTTCTCGTCGAAGAGATTCGTGATCTCGCCAAAGATCGAGATCTTGTCGTTGATCCTGTATCCGGTGCGCAGATCGACCACGACATAGGAGTCGGCATAGAGCGTATTCATGTTGTCCACCGGTGTGCGCGCGGGCACCCAGCGTACCGCGCCGCCGAGGAGCCATGCCTCGCTTACCTGGAACTGCAGCATGGCGTTGACGAGGTGGCGCGGCGCGCCGGCCAGCCGATTGTCTCCGCGCAGCGGGTCGTCCACGAAACGGAAGTCCTGGTACGTATAGGTGATACGGCCGAGAAGCCGCGGCGCCAGCGTCGCGCCGATGCCCAGCTCGATCCCGAAATGAGTGGTCTCGTCGGCATTGACGGCGCCGAGCGGGGCGCCGGTGGCATCGCGCAGGCTGAGCAGCTCATGGTCCACCCAGGAGAAGTAGGTCACCGCATCCCATGACAGGCGCGTCGTGCGTCCACGCCAGCCGGTCTCCACCGTGGTCGCCCTCTGTGCCTCGAGGTCGGGGGTGGCGAACACGGCCGCGGCCAGGCCTGGATTGCCGGGCATGGGCCGGCCGGGGCTCGAGTTGGGCGTGCCGTTCACGGTGGCCAACAGGTCGTCGTGCGTCGGCGGCTCGAAACTGCGGCTGACCGCCACGAACACGGTATGGATCTCGTCCGGACGGTAGGTGACGGCGAGGCTCGGACTCCAGCCGCTGTAGGAACGCGCATAGCTCGTGCTCTGCGCCGGCACTGCGCCGTTGGGCAGCAGCATGGTGGGGTTGGCCGGGCTGTAAGCGATGGTCGGCCGCGTCGCGAGTCCGTAGGTGTCGTCGTTGTCGCGCGTCGCGCGTGCATAGGAGAGGGCCGGTGACAACGTGAGCCACTCCGCGAGGGGCAGGTTCAATCCGGCATGAAGCGAGAGTGTCCTGGCGTGGAGGTGGCTCTCGCCGAACCTCGCGCCCCGCGCCCCACCCTGATTGATGTAGTTGACGCGGTCGGCCGAGCCGGTGGTGATCTGCGCCGTGAACTCCGCCAGCGGCAGAATCGCCGCGGCAGGGTTGTAGGCGTAACGGGCCACGCCGGTGACGTCACCGCCCTCGGTCATGCGGATACCGGAGGAGATGGGAAAGCGGAAGGTATCGTCGGTGCGGGTATAGCCCAGCGCCACGTCGAGCAGATGAGCGTCGAAGCTCGCCGTCGTCCGCGCGCCGACGAGGTATTGGTTCGCCTCGCGGCGAGGCCGGTCGCGCAACACGTTAGGGCCGGGGTTGACGGCTACACCGCCAACCAGGGTTGGTCCGCCATGGACACGCCGCGGATCGGCGCGCAACCCGTCCCAGGTCAGCGGACCGGCGACGTCGAAGTCGAGGTCGGTGTAGCCGGCGAAGAAGCGGGTGCTGACGTGCTCCGAGTGCCTCAGACCTATGTTGGCATCGACGCTGACGCGCTCCGAGCTGTTGTAGTCGCGGAAGCCGTCGCGCCGGTTGACGTCCAACCCGATCAGGCCATCCATGTCGGTGCGCTTGAAGCCGGTCTGCACCGAGCCGCCGATTTGACCGAAGCTGCCGCCGGCGACGGACAGCTCGGTTTCCGGCTGGGACGCACCGGTGGGCGAGACAAAGTTGAGTGCGCCGCCGAGCACGGTCGCTCCCAGGCGATTCGCCATGTAGCCGCGATAGACCTCGATCGACTCGGCTTGGTGCGGATTGGCGAATCCGACGATGTAGGAGCCGTCGGCGCGGTTCAGAGGCAGCCCGTTCTGCAGCACCAGGATGCCGCGCTCGA
Organism: Burkholderiales bacterium; assembly: GCA_026125625.1. Lineage (GTDB taxonomy): Bacteria > Pseudomonadota > Gammaproteobacteria > Burkholderiales > SHXO01 > SHXO01. The sequence goes on from JAHCKU010000060.1 coordinate 7,854, forward strand.
CCGGATTCTGCTGCAGGCCGGAGCCGCGCATCTGGATGCGCGGTTGATCGTTGCCACCGAAGAAATCCTGCACCACCACACCCGGCACGCCGCTCAGCGCCCGCGAGGCCGTCGGATTGGCGGTCTGGGGAATTTCCTCCTGCGGGACGAGCGCAACCCCTCCGGGGAGGACATGGAAGCGCTCTTCGACCGACGCTGTCTCCGACGCTTCCTGCGTGCCGACGACCACGACAGGATCGAGCGTGATCGTCGAACCGGGCGTCGCCGACTGGGCGAGGCAGACGTCGGCAGCGGCGGCCAGCAGCAGCGCAAAGGGCGGACCCCAGGCAATCCTCGGCGTTCTCGAATTCAATGTCGCATCCCTTTCTGTGTTTATTAATAAGATGCATTCTCATTACATCTTTCGAGCCAAGCCTTAACCTGGCATAAGGACTGGCGCATTGGCCGGCGTAACGATTGGCCTGCGGCAGCGCAATCGCTATCCCGGCACGCCGATTGACGCCCCGGCGGAGCCGGCGATACATTGGCACTCAACTGAATCGATCCCGCCACTGCTGCTACGGCAGCCGACTATGGGCGAGCTTCATTCCGCACTTCGGCGGTGCCCGCCAGGCCTTCGCCCCGATCCCCGACGAAGGCATGCCGATCGCGCCCACCGGCAGCTGGACGTGCAGCGCTTCACCAACCGGTTCGACGAGCTGGAAGTCGGCATCGTCGATCGCAAAGCAAGGATCTGAATTATGTCTACCGAGCCCATCCACCACGGTCCGGACGCCGCCGAAGTGCGTGCGCTGCTGGCGCGGCGTGCCATCGCCATCGGGCTCGTGCCGGCAATGCAGGCGCACGATGTGCCCGACGAAGTCATCGAGCAGCTGCTCGAGCGGGAGGTACGCACGCCGCAGCCGACCGAGGAGGAATGCAGCCGCTACTACGCCGTGCATCAGGACGAGTTCGTCAGCGGTGCGCTGGTGGCCGCGCGCCACATCCTGTTCGCCATCACGCCCGGTGCGCCCACGGCGCTGATTCGCGCGCAGGCCGAACGCGTGCTGCAGGAGGTCGTGGCAGAACCCGCGACCTTCGAGGCGTGCGCGCAGCGCGACAGCAACTGCCCTTCGGGCGCGCATGGCGGTCATCTCGGCCAGCTGTCGCGCGGACAGTGCGTGCCGGAATTCGAGCATGCACTGTTCGACGAATCGACGGCACTCGGCATCCTGCCCCGACTGGTGAATACGCGCTTCGGCTTCCACATCGTCGCCATCGACCAGCGCGTGCCGGGACAGCTGCTTCCTTACGAAGCGGTACGCGAGCAGATCGCCCGGCAGTTGCTGGCCCGCGTGCAGGAGACTGCGCTGCTGCAGTACGTGCGCGTGCTTGCCGGCAAGGAAGGCATCGAGCTGCCCGGCATCGAGGCCGCCACCTCGCCTCTGGTGCAGTGAAGACTGTGCGCACCCATTTGCCGCAGCCGTTGCCATGAACGAATTCGCCGTCGCCCGCGCCCTGCACGTACTGGCGGTGGTGCTGTGGATCGGCGGCGTGGCCTTCGTCACCGCCGTGCTGCTGCCGGCAGTGCGGCGTCATGTGTCCGGCCCGGAGCGGCTCGAATTCTTCGACCGCATCGAGCGCCGCTTCGCCTGGCAGTCACGAATGACCACGTTGCTGGCCGGGATCAGCGGCTTCTGGATGACTGCGCACTTCGGCCTGTGGCCGCGCTTCACGCAAGTCGAGTTCTGGTGGATGCACGCGATGGTGCTGGTGTGGGTGATCTTCACCCTCATGCTGTTCGTGCTCGAGCCGCTGGTGCTGCATCGCTGGCTGCAGCGGCGCAACCAGCGCGATCCGGAAGGCACCTTCGCCCTGGTCGAGCGCCTGCACTGGCTGCTGCTGGCAATCAGCCTGATCACCGTGGCCGGCGCGGTGGCCGGCAGTCACGGCGGCATGTGGTGGGGCTGATCGCTCAAGCCCAGTGCTCAGCCTGGTCTGCCGTCGGCGCGCGCCGTGGTCAGCATCGGCGCGTAACGCGCCAGGTAGACGGCGAAGCCAAGCGTCCATGCCGCGCCCGACAGCGCGAGCATGGACGGATACAGCGCCGGCGCGATCAGCAGCGGAAACACGCGCAGCAGCGCGGCAACATGCACCAGCACATAGGCCGCGGTCTCGGCGCGCCCCGCCTGCAGCGGCCGGCCGGTATGGCCGAGCGCGGTGCGCGTGATCATGCCGATGATCATGCCGCCGATCGCCCCCACTGCGAAGGCATGCAACGCAGCCAGCTCCGGAACCAGGCCGAATTGCGCAGCCGCGAGCAGCAACAGTCCGAGCGGAATCCAGGCGTAGGACAGATGCAGGATCCACAGGATCGGGCGACCGCGCGTGCTCGGCGGATCCCAGCACCACAGCCGCGCTGCATGCAACGCGGCGGCGATCAGGGCCAGCACACCTGCGCTGCGCGCTTCCACGTTCAGCGCACCGGCTATAAGCGCAGCCGCGATGGCGATCATCGCAGCACGATCGAGCATCGGCGCAGGACGGATGCGTGCGCTGGGTACGGCATTCTTGGTGAAGCTGGGGACGACACGGCCGGCCATCATCGCCACCAGAAAGACCACCAGATACAGCGCGGCACGCAGGTAATGGCCGGGCATGCCGGCGAGCACGCCGTTGGTGGCGAGATGGAACGCCAGATTGCATAGCGCCAACAGCATGAGGATGGCAACCATGAAGCGGTTGCGGTTGCGCGTGCGCTGCAGCGGGATCCACAACGCGACGGCGCAGGCCGGCAGGAATGCGACGTCGACCACCGCGGCCGGCAGCGCCGGGCCGGTGAGCAGCAGGATGCGCCCCGCAACCCAGAGCAGTGCCAGCGCTGCCAGCACGGCACCGGTGGGCGTGGGTAATCCGGTCCAGGCGCGCACGGCGGTGAGCAGAAAGCCCACGATCACCGCGGCGGCGAAGCCGAACAGCATCTCGTGCCCGTGCCATGCCATCGGCGCGAGATAGCTGCCGGACAAGGCCAGGCGATACTGGATCAGCCACCAGGGCACGGACAGCGCCGCGAACAGCGCGGCCAGCAGATAGAAGGGACGAAAGCCGAGAAACAGCAGCGGCACGCGCGACAACGGCGCCTGCGCCAGGGAGGACGTGTTCATGCGCTCAGTGTAGGCCGTGATCGCGCTCGATGGAATCGTTCGGAAGGACTACGGTTGAACCGTAGAGGGCGGGATGGTTAACGTCAACCCACACCACCCCCCGGGCTTCGCCCGG